>JAZQUE010000071.1:0-6442 GCA_045631145.1 Eubacteriales bacterium | reverse complement strand
ATTTAAGATTGAAGAATTTAGGACAATTTGTCCTCAGACAAATTTACAATCAATTATAATTTTGCCCAAGGCAAAATTTACCGAAATTATTCAATATTCATTCTTCAATATTCAATAAATAGTTAAATAAAAAATGTAATTTCCTATATAGTAAAACATCTCGGACAAAAGTCCGAGATGTTTTTTATTCTACAATGAAAGAATTTTTATCTTTTTTAATATGTGCCGAGAAGAAGGCTTCAAAGGCGCGGACGGCACATTCGGTGTCATATGCTCCCACCGTCTCGACGTGAGAGTGCATCGCAAGCTGGGGAAGTCCGACGTCAACGCCCGCAATAGGAAGCTTTGTAACAGCTATATTTCCGAGTGTCGAGCCTCCCGCTATATCCGAGCGATTGGAGTAGTGACATACGGGAACGTCTACCCTTTTACAAATTTCAAGAAACACTGCTTCCGACTCGGCATCGGTAATATAGCGCATATTTGCGTTATGCTTTATAACGATGCCGCCGTTGAGGTAAGCGTTATTCGAGGGGTCGGTGAGCTCGGGGTGGTTCGGGTGTACGGCGTGCGCATTGTCCGCCGACACTAAAAATGAATTAAAGAGAAGTCCCTGATAATCTTCTCCAAGAGCGTCCGAAATCTTTCGGAGTATCTCGGCAAAAAAGACGCTTCCTGCTCCCTCTGCGGTAGAGCTTCCGACCTCTTCGTTATCAAAGAGTGCGAGGACGGGAATATTCGTTTCCTCGGAGGACATAAGAAAGGCTACGAGAGAAGTATAAACACACTCAAGGTCGTCAAGCCTCGGAGCAGATAAAAACTCTCCCGAAACGCCCCACACTCTTCCCTTCTCTCGACTTACGAGATAGAGGTCGTGGGAAACTATCCTCTCCTTTTCCACTCCTGCCGAATCGGCAACGAGGCTCATAAGCTTCTCACGGCTCGCCTTGCCTCCGATAAGAGCCGAAAGGTCAAAAGCTACGTTAAGCTTTATTTCCTCCCCCTTCGTCAGATGAGGGGCAACCGACGGGATAAGCGCTACGTCTCTGTCGACGTTCACAAGCCTTGTGGAGAGCTTATTTCCGTCTTTTACGACTACTCTGCCCGCAACGCCGAGAGGTCTGTCGAGCCAAGACAGGAGAAGTGCGCCCCCGTATTTTTCAGAGTTCAGCTTCAGATATTCTCCGCTTTCAAGCTCAAAGGAAGGCTTGAGCTTCAGGGCGGGGCTATCGGTATGAGAGGCGACTATCTGAAAGCCGTCGGGAGAATCAAGCGGTACTCTGAAGGCTACGAGAGACGCTCCCTTTAAAACAAAGTAGCCCTCTCCCCTCTTTAAATACCACTTTTCGCCTTCGAAAAGCTCGGTGTAGCCGTCCTCGATAAGACGGAGCTTTACGTTATGAGCTGTGTGAAACGCGGTAGGAGAAGCGTTCAAAAAATCAAGAAGGTCAAGGTTTATATTATCCATAAATCAGTTCTCCAGTTTTCTGTAATAGGAAAAGTGGGCGACGACCGTTCTCGTCACGCCCTTTTCGTCGTCGTAGCCCGAGATTATAATTCCGTTTCGGCTCATAAGCTCGGCGACGTTTATCTCCTCGGCGTTGCCGTGGAATACGACCTCTCCCTCACAGCAAAGAATAAAAGTTTTATCCTTAATGGAAATCGAGCCGCTTTTTCCGACGAGCACCTCTTCGTTATCTATTCGCTCGGTGACAGATTCAATAATGAGATTATTGAACTTTTCCGCCATCCTGAGATTATATGCACGACTGCCCACCTTCGGCTCGAAGAGCCTTGAAAAAAAGCTCATATCAAAGCACCTTTGACAAAAAGTCGCGAAGTCTTGGGTTCTTGGGGTTCCCGAAGAATTCCTCGGGCGTGCCCTCCTCGGTTATAAGTCCGCCGTCGATGAAGAGGACTCTCGAGCCGACTTCTTTTGCAAAGCCCATTTCGTGAGTAACAACTACCATCGTCATACCCTCTTCCGCAAGCTCCTTCATAAGTTCAAGCACCTCGCCGACCATTTCAGGGTCAAGTGCCGAGGTAGGCTCGTCAAAGAGAAGGACGCTCGGTGACATCGCAAGGGCACGGACGATGGCAATTCTCTGCTTCTGTCCGCCCGAAAGCTGTGACGGATACGCCGACGCTTTATCGGCAAGCCCTATTCTTTCGAGAAGCTCGTACGCCTTCTTCTCGGCGTCTGACTTACTCATAAGTCCGAGCTTTACAGGTGCGAGGGTGATATTTTCAAGTATGGTTTTGTGGGGGAAAAGATTGAAGTGCTGAAAGACCATTCCCATTCTCTGTCTTATTTTGTTTATCTCTCGGGACTTTGGGTTGACCTTTTTCCCTTCGAAATATATCTCTCCGTCACTTGGAATCTCAAGCATATTAAGGCATCGGAGGAAGGTGCTCTTACCGCCGCCCGACGGGCCGATAACTACTACCTTTTCGCCCTTTTCGATTTTTACGTCAATTCCTCGAAGAACCTTGATTTCGTCGTTCTTACCGAAATTTTTGACAAGATTTTTAACTTCTATCACTGCGGCGCAGCCTCCTTTCGAGAAGAGATACGAGATATGAAAGTCCGAGGACGAGTATCAGATAAATAACGGCTATTGCGATAAGGGGCATAAAGTTACTGTAAGTGATACTTCTTATCTTAAGTCCGCCTTGTGTAAGGTCTGCCACTCCTATGTAGAAAGCAACCGAGGTCTCCTTCAAAAGTGCTATAAACTCGTTTGCAAGAGCAGGAAGCACCGCCTTTATTGCCTGAGGCACGACGATGAGCCACATAGCCTGAACGTAGTTGAAGCCGAGACTTCTTCCCGCTTCGAGCTGTCCGTCGTCTATCGACATAATACCGCCTCTGACTATCTCGGCAACGTATGCGCCCGAGTTTATTCCGAAGCAGAGCACCGCCGCCGTAAACTTCTCAATTCCGATAGGAAGGAGAATTACGAAGTAGATTATCATAAGCTGAATCATAACGGGTGTGCCTCGCATTACCGAGAGGTAAAGTCGGCATACTGCGTCGAGGGGACGGAGCTTGCCCGTTTTCTGACAGGTGCATCGGATGACCGCAACGATAAAGCCTATAACGAGACCGAGAACAAGGGAAAGCGCCGTAATAGCGAGCGTCGTACCAAGTCCCTTTACGAGATACATATACCTGCCGTCTTCGATAAAGTTGCGGTAAAACTGATTCTTAAAGGAATTGTATGCCTTAAGGATAGGTGTAGATGTATCGGGCTTTTCAGAACTGTAATTTATCAATTTAAAGCACTGGATACATCCCGAGCGCAGAGAATTGCGGTTGGTTATATCGGTTTTTACACCGTCAATTTCGATTTCATTCGTATTCTTTACGACACTCGTCGCCGAAACTATACCTCCGAAAACCGTATCCACCATAGCGTCGTCGAGGTAGAGGGTAAGCTCTCCTTTTTTCGTTTCGTAAAGGTGTATCTTGACCTCTCCCGAAAGCTTTTCGGCGTTTTTCAGAAGCCCGAGGAGACTGTCGTTTATCTCGAGCTGAATTTTCGTCGCGTTTTTCGATTTACCCGTAACCGAGTCAACGAGGTCGATATTTAAAAGCTCGTTTACGTTATCCTCGACGGTCGAAAGGACGTCGATAGTTTCGTAGCTACAGTTAAGGATAATATCCTTCTCAAAGCCGTATTCAAGAGACTTGACCGTAACGTCGGTGTTTTCGGCAACGTACTTTGCGCAAAAGGCTACGTTGTTCGGAAGTCCCATAATTTCGGTATCGACAATAGCCTGAGCCTCCTCGAGAGAAAGCTCGACCGAGACGCTGTTATTTCTCTTTTCAATGAAGATTGCAGCTCCGAGTGCCAGAGCAACAAGGAGAACGGCCGCCACTACGGTGATAAGCGAGCGAAGGTGTTTATTTTTAATCATCAGAATTTGCCTTCCTTTTAACGCAAAAAAATAGGAAAGCAAAGCCGTTCCTATTTTTCTGCATTATCTTAAATTTAAGAGCTTTTTAATTACTTGATATACTTAGCAACGATTTCTGCAATCTTGCCGTTTTCGGTAAGAGCCACGATTGCTTCGTTGAGCTTGTCAAGAAGCTCGGTGTTGCCCTTCTTAACGCAGATAGCATAGTCCTCGTCAGCGTAAGAGGTTTCAAGAATCTTGAGTCCTTCGTTTGCTGCAACGAGTGCCTTTGCGGGCTCGTTGTCAATGATAACGCAATCAACGCTGCCGCCAACGAGTGCAAGAACTGCGTTGTTACCGTTGTTGTACTGAACTACGTTGTCTGCACCGAAGTCGTCGGTGGAGTAGATGTCACCCGTAGTACCGAGCTGAACGCCTACCTTGTAAGCTGCACCCTCTGCATAGAGGTCGTCAACGGTAGTGATGGGAGAATCGAGAGGAACGATGATAGACTGAACACCCGAAGCGTAGCTGTTGGTGAAGTCGATTTCAAGAAGTCTCTCGTCGGTAACTGTCATACCTGCCATACCGAAATCAACAGAGCCTTCCTTAACTGCGGTGATAATGGTGTCGAATTCCATATCCTCGATAACGAGCTCCATTCCGAGATAAGCTGCAATTTCAGCTGCAATCTCGGCGTCAATGCCTACAATCTTGTCGCCTTCGTAATACTCGTAGGGCTGGAAGTAAGCGTTAGTACCCATCTTGATGGTCTTTACTTCGGGGGTTTCGTTGTTTTCGATAACCTCTTTGTTGTTCTCGGGAGCTTCTTCCTCGTTACACGCTACGAGAGCGAAAGAAGTAACGAGCATAAGAGCTGCAAGAGCTAAAGCTAAAAACTTTTTCATTAGTGATTTCTCCTTAAATATTTTATTGTTGATATGAAAATTATACAACATTCCCACGAAAAATCAACCTTTTTTTATAAAAAAATTATTTTTTAGTAATTATAGCCAAAGACAACCACTCCGAGACGGGGGTGATTGTGCATAATTATTCCAATAAATGTATTTTTATACAATGCTCTTTTTTTAAAAAAACGTTCATAATGTAAACGTTTCCGCTTGTTAAGAAATTAACTTGTTGTATTTTTTTGCATGGTCGGAAAATGCCTTAAAAATAAGTGTTTTCGTAAAAAAATATTGTGAAAAATATATCAATCGTTTTCCAATGTTAAGATTTTATGAAAAAAGAGAAAAAACTCGTATTTTCTGTTGCAAAAATAATAAAGTAGTGTTAAAATATACACAAATGAAAAGGAGCGTGATATCATGGCTTTAACTTTCAGGGGTGGACTTCACCCTGAGGAAAACAAGCTTACGGCGAGTTTCCCGATAGAAATTATGCCCGAGCCCGCAAGCGTTTCCATCGCTATGTCACAGCACATAGGTGCCCCCTGCGTGCCGACCGTGAAAAAAGGCGAGCGCGTTTTAAAGGGTCAGCTCATCGGCTTTTCCGATGCGGGACTTACCTGCCCCGTTCATTCGAGCGTTTCGGGTACGGTAAAGGACATCGTGGACAGAGTGGGAGCGACGGGGCAGAAGGTCGTTCACGTTGTTATCGAAAACGACTACAAATCTGAATATTCTCCCGATATAAAAATAAGCGACAGAAAAATCGAGGACTCCTCCTTCGAGGAAATCGTCGAGATTATAAAGAACGCAGGTATTGCGGGTATGGGAGGCGCTACCTTCCCTACTCACTTCAAGATTTTCTCAGCAAAGGGAAAGGTTACGAAGCTTCTCGTAAACTGCTGTGAATGTGAGCCCTACATAACGGCTAACCACCGCCTCATGCTTGAAAAGCCCGAGGAAATAATAAACGGTATCAAGATAGTTATGAAGGCACTCGACCTTCACGAGTGTGACATTGCGGTTGAAGACAACAAGATGGACGCCGTCAAGGTGCTTCAGAATTTCCTTTCGGGAAACAGTGAAATCTCGGTCAAGGTTGTAAAGACGAAGTATCCGCAGGGTGATGAGCGTCAGCTCATCTACGCTATCGACAAGATAGAGATACCTACGGGCAAGCTTCCCGCAGACGTCGGACGTATAGTAATAAACGCCGAGACCTCTGCTGCAATATGGCACGCCTTCGAGCGCTCGATGCCCGTAATCGAAAGAATCGTTACGGTAACGGGTGACTGCGTTGCCGAGCCGAAGAACCTTGTCGTTCCGATAGGCACCTCTATTTCCGACGTAATTGCATACTGCGGAGGATATACGGGTGAAATCGAAAAGATAATAAGCGGCGGTCCTATGATGGGTATGGCACAGTGGGACGAGAGCGCTCCCGTCGTCAAGGGTACGGCTTCGATACTGACATTCCGCAAAAAGCAGAAGAAATCGCCCGCAGAATGTTGTATTCACTGCGGAAAATGCGTCGGCTCCTGCCCTATGCATCTTATGCCTCTTTATCTTGCGAGCTTTGCAAAGCTCGGGGACTGGGGAGCGTGGCGTGGATTCGACGTACTCAGCTGTGT
>JAZQUE010000070.1:0-2567 GCA_045631145.1 Eubacteriales bacterium | reverse complement strand
TCGTTCTTCAGCTTTCCCGAAACGACCTCGTCGAGAAGCTCGCCGAGAATTTCACCCACTCTTTTTGAGGGTGGCACACCGAGGGCGACGATATCCTCGCCCCCCACCAAAAGCTCGTCCACGCTTATACACTCACCCGACAAAAGCGCCCTCGAAAAGTCTCGCGAAAAGTCATCCTCTCCCTTCAGGGCAACGTACGCCGAAAGGAAAATCTCCGACACAGAGCTTCCGTTTTCCGATATGAAGCGCCTTGTGTCCACTTTACCCCGAAGGGCACGCACCACCGAAAGAAGCGTCCGTCTCTCTCTTTTCGTCAGACAAAGCGACGCAATATCCCTTTCAAAATCACGGGAAAAATAAAAGAGCACGGCAAGTCTCGCCTCCGGCCCCTCTGCCCTTCCGATAGCCTCGGCATCGGGGGAAAGTCCCTCAAAGAGCACCTCGAAAACGTCGGAATATTCCTCGAAAACTTCCCTTGCACGAACGCCGACGAGAAGCTTCCTTATCTCCTCCGATATCCTCTCACGAGAGACGAAGGAAAGGAGGCTCTTTTTAAGATGTATCTCTTTTTTCGTGTCCTCTTCGATGTCAAAGCCGAGCACCGACGAAAAGCGAAGGGCTCGGAGTATCCTCAGTACATCCTCGTCGAAGCGCCTTGCGGGCTCACCGACGCATCGGATAAGCCTTTTTTCTATATCCTCTTTTCCGCCGAAAAGGTCGATTACCCCCTCTTTTCTGCCGTACGCCATAGCGTTGACTGTGAAGTCACGGCGGGAGAGGTCGTCCTCAAGCCGTCTTGAAAACACGACGCTCTCGGGGTGTCGGTGGTCGGTATATTCGCCGTCGGTTCTGAAGGTGGTCGTCTCGACCGTCTCGCCTTCCACTCTCACCGCAACCGTTCCGTGGGTAACACCGCTTCGGAAGGTAGTGAGGTCGGAGAAAAGAGAGAGCATTTCGTCGGGAGTTGCAGAGGTGGCGATATCGAAGTCGTGAGGCACTTTGCCCATCAGAAAATCTCTCACCGAGCCTCCCACGACAAACGCCGAAAAGCCCGCCTTCTCAAGACGGGTTAAAACAAAATCTGCCCCTTTTGAAATCTCGAATCTTTCCACAATAACACCAAAATTTATTGAATGCAGAGTGCAAAATTCAAGACAATTTCGGCAGAGCCGAAATTCACAATTAATTGAAAATTTCGCTTTAGCGAAATTAACCGCAATTCTGCATTCATCATTCTGCATTCTGCATTATTTATTAAAATAACTAAGCGCCGCACCGATAACGGTACCGTAACGGCTGAGGTCGGGAATTATAAAATTCACGTCGAACATTGCGCTCATCTTACTGAAAATCGCCTTCGCCTGCGGAGTGCGTGTCAGCGTTCCCGTGAGCACAACGTCCTTTATATTACAGCTTCTTGAAGCAAAGACGGCAATCATACCCACCGTCTCGAAAACGAGGTTGAAAATACCCATTGCCATATCCGAGTGACTTGCAAGCTCGCTTAAGTTTCCGAAGTTCGCCGCAGTGGTAGTTTCGGAAAGTGTCGGGCTGATACTCTTATTGGTAATATCTCCGATGCGGAGGTCAATTTTGTCAAGGTCGCCCTCTTCGGCAAGGGTGGAAAGGGTATTTATCTCGCTGACACCTATCATTATTTTCGACAGTCCCGTAATAGTACCGCCGCCTACACCCGTACCGCCTATATAGATACGCTCTTTACCGTTTGCATAGACGCAGGCAGTACCCGTTCCCATACTCACGACCAGCGCCTTTTCAAGTCCCGAAAGATACTGTCCTCCGATACCTACCGCCTCAAACTCACTGACGTGCTCGCATTTTATTCCGTATAGCTCTTGCCCGAGGAAGGTAGAGCCGACGCCCGTTATCATAATCTTATCCACTTCCGAGAGCTTTATGTTATTGGTGCTCGTAAACTTACCGAAAGCACCGTAAATCGATGTCATCTGATCCTCGGCAGTAACGAACATGGGAGGAACTATTTTTCCTTTATGGTCAAACGCAACTATCTTCGTCGTGCTTCCGCCGACGTCTATTCCTACAATATAGCTCATTACAAAGCCTCCTTTTTTCTAATTATACTATTTTTACCTCTTTGTGTCAATAAACTATTGAAAATTGTAGCCTTTTGTTATATAATAAATATATATTTAAAAAAATTACAGGAGTATGTAAAATGCTTAAAGAAAACATCGAGCTTATAAGAAGAACCGACCCCGAAATCGCAGATGCGATGGAGAAGGAGCTTGTTCGTCAGAGAAGAAATATCGAGCTTATTGCAAGCGAAAACATAGTATCCGAAGCGGTGATGGCGGCGATGGGAAGCCATCTTACCAACAAATACGCCGAGGGTTATCCCGGAAAGCGCTACTACGGAGGCTGTGAGTGCGTTGATATTTCCGAGAGTCTTGCAATAGAAAGAGCGAAGAAGCTCTTTGGCGCAGAGCACGCAAACGTTCAGGCTCACTCGGGTGCACAGGCTAACACCGCAGTATATCAGGCGCTCCTCTCTCACGGCGACACCGTTCTCGGAATGGCGCTCGATC
>JAZQUE010000069.1:0-1499 GCA_045631145.1 Eubacteriales bacterium | reverse complement strand
CGAAAGAGCCCGTAGCAGAGAATAACGAGCCCGCTGAAGTCGAGAAGGTTTCCGAGCTTACAAGGGTAGTCGCACTCAAGGGCCCGACGGGCATGGGAATGGCAAAGCTTATTACCGATGCGAATGAAAAGTATTCCTTTGAGCTTACCTCGATGCCCGACGACGTGACCTCCGCTATTCTTTCGAAGACTGTCGATATAGCGGCAGTTCCCGCAAATCTTGCATCGGTTCTCTATAATAAGACGAACGGCGGAGTCAAGGTTATTGCCCTCAACACTCTCGGAGTTCTCCATATCGTTAACTCTGACGGAAGTGTGGCATCGCTTGAAGATCTCCGAGGTAAAACCATTGGCGCAACGGGACAGGCTTCAACTCCCGAATACGTCCTCCGCTACGTTCTGCGAGAGAACGGAATCGACCCCGATAACGACGTTACTATTAACTTTTATACCGACCATTCCGAGCTTGCTACCCATATGATCAGCGGCAGCGTCACCATAGGTATGCTTCCCGAGCCTCAGGTTTCCACCGTCCTTATGAAGAACGCCGATTGCAAGTCGGTAATTGACCTTAGCGACGAGTGGACGAAGGTGTCTCCCGATTCGGCTCTCGTTCAGGGATGTATCGTCGTAAGAAGTGAGTTCCTTGAAGAATATCCCGATAGTGTAAAGAGCTTCCTTGAGGAGTATAAGGCTTCGGTTGAATTTGCAAACGGCAGCGAGAACGCACCCGAGGTTATCGCAAATCTCGGAATCGTTGCAAACGCCGAAATTGCAAAGAGAGCTCTCCCGGGAGCAAATATCTGCTATATCGACTCGAACGACGGTATGAAGGAAAAGCTTTCGGGATGCCTTAAGGTACTCTTTGACGCAAATATCAAGTCGGTAGGCGGTGCGCTTCCCGATGACGACTTCTATTATGAAAATAAATAAGAAACCTTTATTTGCCTTTCTTTCGGTGGTGTTCTGGATAGCAGTATGGCATTTCGTCTCCATCCGTGTCGGCAAGTCTATACTGCTTCCCACCCCCGCCGAAACCCTTCGGGTGTTCTTCGAGCTGACCTTGACGAAAGATTTTTGGCAGACGGCACTAACCTCCCTGAAAAGCATTTTTTCGGGTGCTATTGCAGGAATTGTTATCGGCGTTTTTGTCGCCGCACTTTCGTATGTCACCAGCTTCTTTAAGTACCTTTTCGCCCCCCTCCTTTCGCTCGTAAAGGCTACCCCCGTCGCATCGTTTATAATTCTTGCTCTCGTTTGGATAGGCAAGAATTACATACCCTTTGCAATATCACTCATGATGGTCGTTCCTATCGTTTCGGCAAATTTGTACGAGGGACTTCACAGTATTGATAAACAGCTTTACGAGGTAACGAGGCTCTATAAATTCGGCTTTTTTAAGAGCTGGAAAATGCTTTACCGCCACGCAATAATGCCCTATTTCGTTTCTGCGGTAAAAAGTGGACTTGCACTTGCGTGGAAGGCGGGAATTGCCGCAGA
>JAZQUE010000068.1:0-2595 GCA_045631145.1 Eubacteriales bacterium | reverse complement strand
CAGGTACACGACGAGCTGATAATAGAAGCCCCCGAGAGCGAAGCGGACTACGTTAAAGTGCTCTTAAAGGAAGAAATGGAAGGAGCGAAAAAGCTCAGCGTTTCGCTGTCGGTAGACGTCGGCTGCGGAAAAAACTGGCTTGATGCGAAAAAATGAGAAGGGCTTACACTACCGAAGAATTAAAAAGGCTTCTTCGTGAGGTTTTCATAAAAAACGGCATTAAAAAGGCTATCGTTTTCGGCTCTTACGCTTGTGGCTCTGCCGACTGCCGAAGCGACCTCGACCTCTGCGTTGAGACGAGCCTTCGGGGACTGAAGTTTATTTCCTTTATCGAGGATATCCGTCAGGTACTCCGAATCGACCCCGACGTCGTAAGAGCGTCGGAGGTAGTGGAGGGCTCAAGGCTTGACAGAGAGATAAAAAGGGACGGGGTGATTATCTATGAGAGATAAGCATACCGTCGAGCGAATGATTTTCTACGCCGACAAGATACTCACCTACACCAAGGGCAAAAAGGTAAAAGACGTAGAGGATAATTCAATGCTTGCAGAGGCCTGCGTTTTCAGTCTGTCGCAGATAGGAGAGCTTGCTCACAGAATATCAAAGCGCTTTTCCGAAAGAAATCCCGAAATTCCCTGGCGCTCTCTTTACGCTCTCAGAAACAAGATAGTCCACGAATACGATGGGCTGGCGCTCACTCTCATCTGGGAAATCGTTTTCGAGGACATTCCCGAGATAAGAGAGAAGCTTTTTTCTATTTTAAATTAAAATAGTTAATATTTTCAATAATTTTGACCATTTAAGCATAGTTTTATAGATAAAAACGTGATAAAATCAAATATGAAAAGGAGGAGGAGCTACTATGGATAAAAGAATCGGCGCACAGCTTTTTACTTTGCGAAATATGTGTGAAAGCGCCGAGGCCTTCAAAAGCACTATAAAGAGCATCGCCCGTGTCGGCTTCAAGACGGTGCATTTTTCGGGAATATTGAAAAGTGCAGGAGAGCCGCATGAATTGAAAAGCGTTTTCGACAAAAACGGCATTGAAGTAATCGCAACACACAGACCTGTCGACTGCTTTCTCAGAGACATTGACAGCGAAATTAATTTCCATAAGACACTTGGATGTAAAATTGCGGGAATAAGCTCTCTTCCCATAGATATGAGACGAGACCTTTCAGCCTTCAGAGAGTCGGTCAAAAGGCTAAACGAGGTACACCGACGGCTAAAAGACGAGGGAATGGCATTTGCTTATCATAACTACGGCTACGATTTTGCAAGAATAGACGGAAAAACCACCTTTATGGACGTCGTTTTAGAGGAAGGGGAGTTTGACCTCATTCTCGATACCTATTGGATAGCGTCGGTAGGCATTGACCCTGCACGATATATCAAAAAAGTAGGAGACAGATGTGCGGTAATACACTTCAAGGACCTTCGTGTTCTTCCCGACAAAAAGGTAGAATACTGTGAGGTCGGAGAAGGAAATCTCCTATGGGACGAAATCATCGCCGCCTCCGAAAAGGCACGGTATGCCGTTGTCGAGCAAGACTTCTGCCGAGACAACCCCATAAATTGCCTTAAAAGAAGCTATGACTTTTTGAAATCTAATTTTGATTTAATATAAAGGAGAAAAATATGGCATTAATAGATAAAAATTTTTTGCTTGATACGAAAACGGCAAGGCATCTTTTCTTTGACGTTGCCGAGAAGCTCCCCATCTACGACTATCACTGTCACTTAAGCCCAAAGGAGATAGCAGAGGACAAAAAATACTGTGATATCACCGAAATATGGCTTGGCGGAGACCATTATAAATGGCGCTTTATGCGCTCGATGGGAGTTGACGAGCGCTATATTACGGGAGATGCCGACAAATTTGAAAAGTTCGAAAAGTACTGCGAATGTATCGGCTACGCCTTCGGAAACCCTCTCTATCATTGGTCTCACCTTGAGCTCCAGAGATACTTCGGAATACACACTCCCATAACGAAGGAGAGCGCAAGGGAAATATGGGACAAGACCGAGAAGGTTCTGAACACCTCCTTTTCCGCACAAAAGGCAATAGCCGACTCGAACGTCGAGCTTATCGGTACTACCGACGACCCCTTCGACTCCCTCGAATACCACAAGGAAATAAAGGAGTCGGGAAGCCTCAAGGCGAGGGTAGTTCCCACCTTCCGTCCCGATAAAGCGGTAAATATCGATGCGGCAGACTTCAAAGAGTATATGGAGAAGAACGGCATTTCCTCTCTTGACGGACTGAAAAAGGCGCTCGTCGAGAGACTTGACTATTTTGTATCTCTCGGTAGCCGTATCTCCGACCACGGACTTAAAACCGTTCCCTTTTTATTAATGGGCGAGAGCGAGATTTCAAAAATCTTTGACAAGGCGATAAACAAAGACGTTATAACCGAAGAAGAAAGCGAGGCTTACAAAACGAACCTTCTTCTTTTCCTCGGAAGAGAATACAAAAAGCGTGACGTCGTAATGCAGCTTCACGTCAGTGTTATACGAAACAACAACACGAGAATGTGGAGAAAGATTGGAGTAGACGCAGGCTTTGATTCCATCGGCGTTTTCTCACTTGCCGAA
>JAZQUE010000067.1:0-3649 GCA_045631145.1 Eubacteriales bacterium | reverse complement strand
GCCAATTCATGACAACAGAGTTGTCAATTCATTAAAAAGTTAGCGGCATCTAAATCGTTCACTGATTTTATAATTTAAGAAAAAACAGTCGAGGGAAAAATGTATGTTCTTATTCATTTGAAGTATGCACTTGAAATAGAGAGCACAGTCTCTATTTCAAAGGCGGCGAAAAATCTGTATATGACCCACAGCATAGTGACTTACCTTCCGAAACGAACGCTATTGAGATATATCCGAGAATACTTATTGCGACCTTCTTTCTACTGACGCTCCTATCGGCTTAACCGCTTTGATAAAAAACTATAGAAAGCGAAAAGAACTCAAGTAATTGAAATGATAAAATGATGGTAGACAATCTTTTTTGTGTCTACCATCATTTTATCATTTCGTTGCTTCGGCAACGCTATCTTTTTTATTTTTTAGTAAATCTATCGCCTCAAGATAGCCGTCAAAGCCTTTTCCCTTGACAGTCGCAATACAAGCCTCTCTCACGAACGATATCCTTCTGAACTCGTCACGCTTGTCGGGGTCGGAAATATGCACCTCGACCGTTGGTATTCCTACCGCCTTTACCGCATCGAGTATCGCAACGCTCGTGTGAGTGTACGCCGCAGGGTTTATGACGATGCCGTCGTAATTGCCGTACGCTCTCTGTATTTCGTCAACTATCGCACCCTCGTGATTTGACTGAAAGAAGTCTACCGAAAAGCCTTCCTTTTCCGCCTTATCTCTTATCTTCGCCACAAGGTCGCGATAGGTAGCCTTCCCATAGATTTCAGGCTCTCTTATTCCGAGCATATTTATGTTAGGCCCGTTAATTACAAGAATTTTCACAATAGTCCCTCCATATGCTTTCCGCCGTTTTTTCTGCGTTTTCGTCTACCTCTACTACCGCATCTCTGAAACGCTCGTAAAGGGGAAGCCTCTCCTCGTACATCCTTTGAAGGTCAGCCCCCTTCGAAAGAGGTCTGCCGTCGCGAGAGAGGGAAGATACCTCTCTTTCAAGATGATAAATTCGAGAGGTGCGCTTGAGAGGAAGATAATTTTCCTCGGTCTTTACCGCACCGCCCCCCGTCACGATTATCTTACCCGTCGTATTCGCGAAGCTCTGAAGAACCTCGCTCTCGATTTTTCTGAAAAGAGGCTCACCGCCCCTTTCGAAAATTTCGGGAATAGACACTCTTTCTCTCTTTACTATTTCGTCGTCAAGGTCAATGACCTCCTTCTTCGAAAGGCGTGAGAGAACCTTTCCAACGGTAGATTTTCCCGAGCCGGGCATACCGACGAGAGCAATATTTCTCGTGTCGCTTGCAATAAGCTTCATTATTCTCACGACCTCGCCGTCGTCAATAGAATAGCCCTTGAAGCGCTCCTCTGCGCTTTTTGCCTGCGCGACGAGCATCGAAAGCCCGTTTGCCGAGGGAATAGAACGCTCCTCTGCCTCTATGAGCAAATTCGTTCTGAAAGGGTTATAGATAAGGTCGAGTACCCCCGAAAGATTTTTGAAGCCATCGAGTGAGATCGGCTTTCCGTCGCAGTCGGGAAACATTCCGACGGGGGTAGCGTTAACTATAACGTCGGCGTCAAAATGCCGTGCTATGTTTTCGTAGTTGTCCTCTCCCTTTCTCGATACGGTGACGACACACCTTGCACCCGCTTTTTTTACGGCGTAGCGTACCGCAAGGCTTGCACCTCCCGAGCCGAGAATAATTATCTTTTTTTTATTCAATTCAATACACGCGTTTTTCGCCATGAAAAGAAAGCCGTCGGCATCGGTGTTGTGACCTATTCTCTTGCCACCCTCTTCATAAACGGTATTCACCGCCCCGATTTCCTTTGCTTCGGGAGTGAGGAGATCACAGAAGGAAGATATGTCCTTTTTATAGGGGATGGTAATATTCATTCCTCCGAGTTTTCTTTCCATAAAGCCCTTTATTTCTTCGGGCTCAAGCTCAACGTGGAGATAGTCCTCGCATCCGAGCTCGCGGTGTATCATGCTCGAATAGCTGTGACCGAGATGCCGTCCGATAAGTCCGTAAAAAGGAGCAGTCATATTACGAGATAGTTTCCGAGGAAGGTGAAGCTTTCGCATTCACGCTCCAGCTCCTCGAGCATCGGTATAACACCGCTATCGTATACCGATGCATCAAGCTCAATGTAGAAAATGAACTCGAAATTCCTTCCCGTTACGGGACAGCTTTCAAGCTTGAGCATATTCACGCCGTGAGAGGAGAACATCTGAAGAATGTCTCCGAGCGCACCCGGCTTATTGGGGCAGGCGAGAATAAGACTTATGCGGTTTGAGCCCGCATATATAGATAGCTTCTTTGAAATAAGAATGAATTTCGTGTAGTTGTTGTCGCTGTCCTGAATATCGGCGTCTATCGCCTCAAGTCCGTAAAGCTCACGGCAGTCGTGACTTGCAATAGCCGCAACGCTTCCGTCCGACTCGGAGGCAGATTTCGCCGCCATCGCAGTGTTGGGGAATGCCTCTACCTTAACGCCTGCGGGAAGCTTCGAGAGAAACCTCGAGCACTGACCGATAGCCTGCTCGTGAGAGCGAATGACCTTTATATCCTCAAGCTTCACACCTGGCTTCACGAGAAGCTCGTGACGGATATTCAGAGAGGTCGAGCGCACTATATGGAAGCCCTTCTTCTGAAGTAGCTCGTAAACCTTTCTCACCGAGCCGTGAGTGTTGTTTTCAATGGGAAGGACACCGAACTCGCAAAAGCCCGACTCCACCGCATCGAAAACTGCCTCGAAGGTCTTGACGTACATAATGTCACCCCTCGGCAGAAGCTTGTCGGCGGCAATCTGGGAATTTGCTCCCTCAACGCCCTGACACGCAACCGTCGCAAGCTTCGGAAATACCGTGTCTGCGGGGAGAAGCGCCGCCTCAACGTCACGTTTCACCTTGGTGTCTCCCGTCATAACCTCTCGTTGAGATGCCTTTGAGAGCTCCATAAGCTTTAAGAAAAGTCGGTAAGCATATTCCTCGCGATCGCCTGCCTTTTCCTTGACCTCTTTTAATATTTCACGCTCTCTTTCCTTGTTGACTATGGGAAGAGAGTTTTCCATTTTATACTTTACTACCTCGAGCGAGAGATCCATTCTTTCAAGGAAAAGCGAAAGTATCTTTCTGTCAACCTCGTCGATTTTTTGTCTTATATCTTTAATATCCATATTATTTCCCCTCAATTATTGCATCAAGCACCACGAGAGCCACAACCGCCTCAACAACGGGTACCGCCCTCGGGACGATACAAGGGTCGTGACGGCCCTTTATCGAAAGAGTTTCGTTTTCAAGCCTCGAAAGACTAACCGTTTTCTGTTCTCTTGCTATTGAAGGCGTGGGCTTTACCGCAACCCTCAGTCTTATCGGAGCACCGTTTGTAATACCGCCCAGTATTCCACCTGCATTGTTGGTGGGAGAAACTATTTTTGCGTCTCTCATTTCGTAAGGGTCGTTATTCTCCGAGCCGCGAAGCCCTGCTACCTCAAAGCCTCTGCCAAACTCAATACCCTTTATCGCAGGTATTCCGAAAAGAGCGGAAGCAAGGCGGTTTTCCATACCGTCGAACATCGGCTCGCCAAGTCCTGCAGGAAGTCCGATTGCCATACATTCGATAATACCGCCCACCGAGTC
>JAZQUE010000066.1:0-2273 GCA_045631145.1 Eubacteriales bacterium | reverse complement strand
CAGGTCTCGGGTTCCACGAGGACGGAACAGTTTCAACTGTTGAAAATGTTACCTACGATTCACAGGGCTTCCTCGCTATTATTACCGAGGGTGACTCCCTTTCGGAAATAACCACTACCTCGGGCGGTATTCTTAATAAGTACTTCGCAACTTCGATTAACGTATACCCCAGACCCAAGGACACTTATCCTCTCGACGGTATCTCGGTATCGGGCAATATCGCAGAGTGGACGGTTGATACCGATAAGAAATATACGGGTAACTACAGAATCAAATATATTATGATGAAGGGCGACGACGCCAACTACGTCAATATGGCGAACCTCTACCGTAACTACCTTGAACAGAGCGGTAAGCTTGAGAGAGAGGATAGGGAAGAGAACGTAGAGCTCTACATCGAAGCCTTCGGTTCTATCGACTCTACCGAACGTATCCTCGGCGTACCCGTTGATAAGAAGAAGCCTCTTACCACCTTTGACGATGCCAAGACTATAATCGATGACCTCGCAAAGGACGGTATTAACAACCTTTCTCTTAAGTATACGGGCTGGGCAAACGGCGGTCTCGCCGCTACCGCACCTACCAGAGCAAAGGTAGAAAGCGTTCTTGGCGGTAAGAAGGGCCTTACAGACCTCGTATCTTACGCAAACGGTAAGGGTGTAAAGATATTCCCCGATTACGATTTCGTTTATATTTCTCATTTCTCGAACTTCGATAAGTTCGATATCAAGGAAGACACCGTAAAGACTGTAGACGACCGTTCGGCAGTTCACAGAACCTACGACCCCGTTTATCAGTCCTTCCTTAACGACAGAGACCTTCTTATTTCCCCTAACAGACTTACAACCTTCTACAATTACTTCAAGGAAGATTATGCTGAGTTCAAGACCGGAACTATCTCTCTTGGAACTCTCGGCTCTGACCTCAACTCCGACCACAACAAAGAAGAGTCTCTCAACCGTGAAGATTCGAAGGAAAGAGTTGAAGAACTCCTCGGAACCGTTAAGAACGACGGCTACGACGTAATGGTAAATCAGGGTAACGCTTACGTTATCGAGTATGCAACCGATATTCTTAACGTACCCCTTGACAGTAGTAACCGTTATGTAGCAAGTGAGTCAATTCCCTTTGTAGGAATGGTTCTTCACGGTTATAAGAACTTCGCAGGAACCGCAATCAACCTTGCAGGTGACTACAACAACAGTATCCTCAAGACCATCGAGAACGGCGCAAGCCTTTACTTCCTCCTTTCTTATCAGGAGAGCAACATCTCGATACTCAAGACTAATGCGGAATACAACAAGTATTATTCGATCAGATATAACATCTGGTATGAAGATATGGTAGAGACCTACAAGCTTGTAAATAAGGTACTCGCTCCCGTACAGAATTCACTTATAACAGAACACGATTACATCGCTGAAAGAGTTGCTGAAGTGAAGTACGACAACGGAGTAGTATTTACAATCGATTACAACGATTCTACGTTGACCGTAAATAACGGCAAGACCGAGTATACGGTTGACCTCGAAAACAACTTAGTCACCTCAAACGAAGGCACGGTAACCCTTGCTGAGTTTGTGGCAGAATAAAGAAAGGGAGGAAAAACAATGAACGCAGATGCAAAAGTTATAGTAGCACCGGCAAAAGCAAAGAAGAAAAAGCCTGCTTCTCTTGACAGAAAAAAAGCTCGCGCGGGCTGGTGGTTTGTCCTTCCCTTCGTAGCGGTTTTCATAGCAGTCTATATTCCCATCATTTTCGACTCGATAAGATTCAGCTTTCACGAGCTTGAAATTCAGGCAACGGGTGGTTACGACCTTATCTACGTCGGATGGGATAACTACAGTGCGGCACTTTTTGAGGACGCAAGCTACGTTACCACTCTTACGGGCGGTATCCGACAGCTTATCCTCGACATTCCCGCCATCGTCATCTTCTCGCTCTTTATGGCAATTATGCTCAACGATAAGATGCCCGGCAGAACGGTATTCCGTGCTATCTTCTTCATTCCCGTTATTCTGTGTACAGGTCTTATCGACGAGATCGATGCTTCCAACAAGCTCAGCGAGTATATGCAGAATACCACCTCGTCCATCGATACGGGTTCGGGAACGGATGCCGTGCAGTCGATAGTAAACGCTACGGACATCCAGTGGATGTTTAACCCAATGAAGGTCGGTACAGAGCTGACCCAGTACGTTGTTAACATTATGAACAACATTTACGACATCATCAACCGCTCCGGTGTACAGATGCTTATCTTCCTTGCAGGT
>JAZQUE010000065.1:0-10555 GCA_045631145.1 Eubacteriales bacterium | reverse complement strand
CATCATAGGAATGTTCGTAAGAGTCATAATAATCGAACGGATGGGTCCCTTTTTCATATAGCTGATACCGACCGCCGCCGCAGTTCCGAGCACAGTAGAAATGATTGAGGAAAGAACGGCGAGAATAAGCGTATTATAGAGAGATTTTAAGGTTTCGGAGTCGCGGAAAAGCTCGGCGTACCATTTCAGCGAAAAGCCTTCGAATACAGAGGTACTGTTCGAGGAATTAAAGGAAAAGACGATAAGCACGAGTATGGGCGCATACATAAACGCAAGTATGAGCGCAGTATAGAGTCTCGAAAGAGTTTTCATACTATCATTCCTCCTTCGCTTTCCTCGTCGGTGGTGAAGGTATTCATAAACGCCATACACACGAGAAGCAGTACCATCAATACGAGTGAAATAGACGCACCGAGGTTATAGTTATAGGATGTCTGGAACTGTCTTTCGATAGTATCGCCTATCATATCGTACTTTCCGCCGCCAAGCTTTTGGGAAATATAGAAGGTACTGACCGAGGGGACGAAAACCATAGTTATTCCCGAAGCGATACCGGGAACACTCAAGGGGAAGATTACCTTCGTCATAACCTTGAACTTGTTGCATCCGAGGTCCTGTGCAGCCTCTATTACGTTCTTGTCCATTTTGGAAATTACGGTGTAGATGGGAAGAACCATATATGGCATAAAGTTATAGACCATACCTAGAATTACCGCACCTGACGTATTGATCATTTCGAGGGGCTCAAGGCCGAGCCACTGAACTACGGTATTGATAATTCCGTTATCACTGAGGATATTCATCCACGAATAGGTTCTGATAAGGAAGTTCATCCACATCGGAACCATAAGGAGTATGATGATAGTAGACTGATACCTTGCGCTTTTTTGTGAAATTGCATATGCGAAGGGAAAGGCTATTACGAGACTGATTATCGTCGTTATGACGCCGTAAAGGATAGAACGCACGAATATTCCCGCATAGTCGTCAAGGGCGATAATATTATGGAGAGTAAATGCGCCGTCGGCATCGGTAAAGGCATAATAAAGAACCATAAGGAGAGGCGCGAAGATGAAAATGAGCATCCACACGATATAAGGTGCGGAGCAAAGGCGTGAGTAAAGAGAAGAACGCCTTTTCATTCTTCTTCCTCCTGAGGCTTGGTAGCCGACAGCTCAGACTCAACGGTTCTGATAATTTCGATAGCCTCGGGGTCGATAATAAGTCCTACGGTATCCCCTTCCTTGACAGAGGAATCGACCGTATGAACGACCCATTTCTTATTGTCGCATTTAATAACGGCTTCGGTGAATACCGAGCGTCTGTTAAGAGCCTCGACAACGCCCGTAACAAGTTCGTCGGAGGGTGCGGTAAGAGAAATACTGTCCGCATCGACAGACACCTGCACGCTCTCGTTATAGAGAAGGCAATTCTCGGTACATTCGTAAGACTTGCCCATAATATTTACGGAGTTATTATCAAACATCGTAGCGTCAACCACATTGACAGATTTACGCATTATGTGAATATCCTCGGGAGTAATCTGAAGTCCTACGATAGTGCCCTCTTCTGCTGCCTTTGTGGAATGTATTTTCCATTTCATATCGTATGAATCGACTATCATTTCGTAGTGTACACCCTTGAAGGTAACAGATTCAACGAAGCCCGTAAGAAGCTCTTCGCTCGCAGGAAGAATCTTTATGTCCTCGGGTCGTATTACGACGTCAACCTCCTCGTTCTGCGTAAAGCCCTTATCGACACATTCATATATTCTGTCGGCGAAGGCGACCTTATAGTCCTCAAGCATAAGACCGTCGAGGATATTGCTTTCTCCGATGAATTTAGCAACGAATGTGTTCTTTGGCTCGTTATATATGTCCTGAGGAGTGCCTATCTGCTGAATGGTGCCGTTATTCATTACCACGATGGTATCCGACATTGTCAGTGCTTCCTCTTGGTCGTGAGTAACGTATATGAAGGTGATATCGAGCTGTTGCTGCATTCTTTTGAGCTCTATCTGCATCTCTTTGCGAAGCTGCAGGTCGAGTGCTCCAAGCGGCTCGTCGAGAAGAAGGACTCTCGGGCGGTTGACAAGAGCACGAGCTATTGCGATACGTTGCTGCTGTCCTCCCGAAAGAGCGTTAATTCTTCTGCGCTGATATCCTTCAAGGTTTACAAGCTTGAGCATAGAAAGAACTCTCTGCTTGATTTCCTTTTCGTCCATTTTCTGAACTCTGAGTCCGAACGCTATATTGTCGTAAACGTTCAGATGCGGAAAAAGAGCATACCTCTGAAAGACGGTATTTACCTGACGCTTATGAGGCGGAAGGTCGTTTATCTTTTTTCCGTCAAAAAAAATATCACCGCTGTCGGGCTCAACGAAGCCTCCGATAATTCGGAGAGTGGTCGTTTTGCCACATCCCGACGGACCGAGGAGGGTTACGAATTCCTTATCTCGGATATAGAGATTTATATCCTTCAGAACCCTCTCACCGTCGAATATAACGGTAATATTGTTTAAATTGATTATGTTGTTGTCTGCCATTTAAACAGCCCCCTTTGCGGACTCTCACATAAGTGAGAAAAAAATTAAATCTTTTATACAGTTAAACACCTCGTATCAAACCGATGCTGCTACCCCGCAAAAGGTCAGGCTCATCGCCTAGGAGTACCGACCGTAGTCGTCTTTTCAGCTGCAGCACACGAACTTAAAGATTAAATCTTTTGGCGCTTTGGTTTGGTATGCTCGGAAAACTCCGATATAAAAGATTAATGTTAATATACTAAAACTGCGCTTAAATGTCAAGGACTTTTAGAAAAAATCATACAAAAAAGAAAAAAAGCTCATTTTTTTCTCTTTTTTGGCGCAGCCTTCTTGTAATTTATAATATTTTGTAGTAAAATATAATGAGATTTTGTTTATGTGCGCGAGGAAGTTATGAAATACAAAGAATGGAAAATACCGACATACAACGATAACGAGGTTACACGGCTCTCAAAAGAGCTCGGTGTTTCTCGCGTTTTATCAAAGCTTCTCATCGGCAGAGGAATAACATCAAAACAAAAAGCCGACGCCTTCCTCAAAAAAGACTTTTCCGCCTTTCATTCACCCTTCCTAATGAAAGACGTCGAGGTCGGCGCAAAAATAATAATCGATGCAATAGAAAAAAACGAAAAAATTCTCATATGGGGAGATTACGACGTTGACGGCGTTACCTCCGTTACCGTGCTTCTCAAATACATACGCTCTATCGGCGGTAGCTGCGACTACTACATCCCTAAAAGAAGTGACGACGGCTACGGTCTTAACTCAAGAATTTTCAGCGAGTATGCCAAGGCGGGCTTTAAGCTTCTTATTACAGTTGACTCAGGAATCACTGCCTTATCTGAGGTAGCTATCGCCAAAGAGCTCGGTATGAGAGTAATCATTACCGACCATCACGAATGTAAAGACGAGCTTCCGTGTGCCGATGCGGTAATCAATCCCAAAAGACACGACTGCCATTATCCCTTCGAGGAGCTGGCGGGTGTCGGGGTTGTATTCAAAGTCATATGTGCGGTTGAAATGCTTTATTCGGGCGTAAGCTCCTTCGATGCCGCAAAAAAGCTTGCATCGTGTTATTCCGATTTTGTCGCAATCGGAACGATTGCAGACGTAATGCCGATAGCGGAAGAAAACAGAGTTATCGTAAACTGCGGGCTCAAGCTTCTTGAGAGCACAAAAAACAAGGGGCTTGCTGCTCTCATACACGAGGCGGGCATTGACACCTCGAGTGGCAAAAGCAAGAAAATCACCTCTACGACGGTAGGCTTTGTGCTCGCACCGAGAATAAATGCGGCGGGAAGAATGGACACCTCCAAAATAGCGGTGGATCTCTTTATGACAGACAGCTACGAGGAAGCAGCAAATCTTGCTTCCAATCTTACTAAAATCAACAAAGAGCGTCAGCTCATTGAAAACGATATACTGAACTCGGCACTTGAAAAAATTAATTTACAATGCGACCTTCAGAAAGACAAGGTCATCATTCTCGACGACGAGGAATGGCATCACGGAATTATCGGCATCGTTTCATCGAGAATAACTGAAAAGTACAATCTCCCCTCCGTCCTCATTTCCTTCAGAAACGATGCAGACCCCGACAATCACGACATCGGAAAGGGTTCGGCACGAAGTGTAAAGGGAATGAATCTCGTTGATGCTCTCACCGACTCCTCTCCCTTTTTACAAAAGTTCGGCGGGCACGAGCTTGCGGCAGGACTTTCGGTGAAGAGAACCGATCTGCCCGAATTTAAAAAAAGAATGAACGAGTTTGCAAAAAGGACGCTCGACCCGTCACTGACTGCAAAAAAAGTAGAGGTAGACTGTGAAATCTCTTCGGCAGAAGTCTCCCTTGAGCTTGCGGGAGAGCTTCTGTATCTTGAGCCCTTCGGTTTATGTAACCCCGTTCCGCTTTTCTGTATGACGGATATAAAAATCTCTCAAATTTTTGACATTGGCAACGGAAAGCATACGAAGATAACGCTTGAAAAAGACGGAATCTCTCACACGGCACTTCTTTTCGGAACACCTGCTTTAAGCTTCCAGATGGCAGAAGGCGACCTTATTGACGTTGCCTTCAACCTTGACATAAACTATTTCAGAAGTCAGCCGTCGGTTCAGCTTATAGTTCGCGACGTGCGCTCCGCAAAGCGAGAGAACGACGTACTCAAACAACATTTATACAAGACGGAGCTGATGCTCTATTCTCCGGAGCATCCCGTCAAGCTTAGCGACATACCTACGAGAAACGATTTTGCAAAAATTTATTCAGGACTCAAATGCTACTTGCAGAGCTTTCCCCACCAAAAGACCGTAGAGGTTTATTTGCCGTATCTGACGAAGCTATGTAACAAAAAATACAGTTCCTCGGTACCTCTTTTCAAGACGCTTATAATCTTCAAGGTCTTATCGGAGGAGGGCATCATATCGATCGACAACGCTGACGACCTTTATAAAAACGTAAAAATCACTGCGACAAGCAAAAAAATCAATCTTGAAGATACTAAAATAATTAAAAATCTATATTCAAAAGTACGATAGAAATCCGAAAGGGTACCCTTATTTATGAGCACAGATTTAATGAGCCTTTTTTCAAGGCTTACACA
This sequence comes from Eubacteriales bacterium, assembly GCA_045631145.1. Classification (GTDB taxonomy): domain Bacteria; phylum Bacillota; class Clostridia; order Oscillospirales; family SIG627; genus RGIG6353. The sequence goes on along the minus strand of JAZQUE010000065.1, from coordinate 5,407 downwards.
AAGCGAACAGCAATACGATCTCAAAAAGATAGAAGAAGCATATGAATACGCAAGAGAAATGCACAGCGGTCAGTTCAGAAAGTCAGGGGAAGAGTATATTTCTCACCCAATTGCCGTTGCGGAAATAGTTGCATCTATGAAGCTTGATACCGACTCTGTTTGTGCCGCCCTTCTTCACGACACCGTCGAGGACCGCCCCGACAAAGCGACTCTTGCGGATATCAAAAGTCAATTCGGTCAGAGCGTTGCCGACCTTGTTGACGGACTGACGAAGCTTATGGCTATCCCCTTCGAGGACAAGGAGGAGGAGCATCTTGAAAACCTGAGAAAGATGTTTCTCGCGATGTCGAAGGACATACGAGTTATATTCATAAAGCTCTGCGACAGACTTCACAATATGAGAACCCTCTCCTCTCACACCGAAGAAAAGCAGAGGCTTATCGCTCTCGAGACCATGCACGTTTACGCCCCTCTCGCTCACCGTCTCGGTATGCAGAAAATCAAGCAGGAGCTTGAAAAGCTCGCTATTCTTTACCTCGATCCCGTAGGCTACGAGGAAATTCAAGGGAACGTAAATATCAAGTTCGGACAGACCAGAGATTTCCTTGTAAAAGCACAGGATATGATAAAGGAGAAGCTCGACAGTCAGAAGATACACTTCTCCATCGAGGGACGTGTAAAGTCCATTTACAGTATGTACAAGAAGATGTACACGAAAAACAAGAGCTTCGATGAAATATACGACTTTTATGCAGTAAGAATTCTCGTTGACGACGAGCTTACCTGCTATACGGTTCTCGGTATTATTCACGAAATGTTCAACTCGGTGCCCGGAAGGTTCAAGGACTATATTTCCACCCCGAAGCCGAATATGTATAAATCTATTCACACCACCGTTATCGGAAGATACGGCATTCCCTTCGAGGTGCAGATAAGAACCTGGGAAATGCACGAAATTGCGGAATACGGTCTTGCGGCACATTGGAAATACAAGGTGAACGTTTCGGGAGAAGATAATATCGCAAAAAAGCTTCAATGGATAAGAACGCTTCTTGAGACCGAAAAAGACTCGACGGAAAACTCCGACGACATTATCGGCTCGCTTAAGGTTGACCTTTTTGAGGACGAAATCTTCGTATTTACGCCGAAGGGTGACGTAATCGACCTTCCCGCAGGCTCGACGGCTATTGACTTCGCTTACGCTATTCACACCGCCGTTGGTAACAAAATGATAGGTGCTAAAATCAACGGTGTAATTGCGCCCATTGATACTCCTCTTGAAACGGGTCAGATAATCGACGTTCTAACCTCAAGCGCTTCTAAAGGTCCGAACAGAGACTGGCTCAAGATAGTTAAAACAAGCGAAGCACGCAACAAAATAAGGCAGTGGTACAAGAAAGAAAAGCGTGAAGAAAACATTGAACAGGCGAAGAGAGAAATTGACAAAATATTCCATAAAATCTCCTCGCAATATAACGACGAGCAAAGAGACGCAGCCGTCCTGAGCGTCGCTAAAAAGACGGGAATTGAGGACGTAAACGACTACTACAACGCTATCGGATACGGCGGAGTTGCTCTCTCAAAAATCGAGAACAAGCTAAAGAATGAATTCGAAAAGCTCACAAGAGCGCCAAAGGAGGAAGCTCCCACTCTTACCGCTACGACGCCCGTCGAGAAAAAAGCGAAGAAGGGCACACCTTCGTCGCAGACGGTTATCGTCGAAAGCGTTGACAACTGTCAGGTAAAATTTGCAAAATGCTGCAGTCCTCTGCCCGGTGATAACATTATCGGCTTCATCACGAAGGGCTTTGGAATTTCAATACACAAATACGACTGTAAAAATGCAATCGAAGGTCTTCAGAACGAAGAAACGAAGGACAGATGGGTTACGGCAAGGTGGGCAAAGAACGTATCTTCATCATCCGACACCTCCTTCGATGCTCTTATCAACGTTTTCGTCCACGACGACATTGGCGTGCTTGCGGAAATTTCAGTAGCACTTGCAGAAATGCACGTCGGTATTCTTTCCATCAATTCTCATAACATCAATTCCAACAACGAGGTTATGATTATATCCCTCACAGTAAGGGCAAAGAGTACCGACCATATAAATTCCATTATTTCGAGACTCAAAAAGCTGTCGAGTGTTGTTGACGTAACTCGAGGCGGTAATCACTAAGGAGAAAAAAATGAAAGCACTTATTCAGCTCGTGGAAAACTGTACCTTGACTGTCGATCACTCACCTATCCCGTTTTCTCACATCGACAACGGACTTCTCGTGTTTCTCGGCGTAGGTACAGAGGACACCGAAAACGATGCCCTGAAGCTTGCAAGAAAAATTTCGGGACTTCGTATTTTCCACGACGAAAACGGAAAGATGAATCTCTCTTGTGTTGACCCTGCGGTTCGCGGAAAATTTCTCGTAGTATCGCAGTTTACCCTCTACGGCGACTGCTCACACGGAAGGCGTCCCGATATGTTCAAGGCGGCTCGCCCCGAAAAAGCAGAGCCACTTTACGAGTACTTTAAGAAGGTTTTGCAGGAAGAATGTGAAAAGCTCACAGGCTCAAAAGAAAGCTACATTGAAAGCGGAGTTTTCGGAGCAGATATGCAGATAAGATTCACTAATCTCGGGCCAGTGACCTTTATGATAGAGAGTAGCGACCTGAAATGATAAATGCTTCGGGAGACGCTTCGACGTCGCTATATCTCAAAAACATAATTTCGGAAATTTTCCCCGAATACTGTTTTTCGAAGGACAAAAATATCGACGCATCTGTCTCGGTCACTCCTACCGACGAATACGTCGAATGTGAAGTTAAAATCAACGGAAAGGTGCTTTCCGCAAAGGAATATTTCGCACACCATCAAAGTCGGGGGCTTGCCGTCACCTCCGCTATAGGAAGGGCGGTCTTAGATTATGGAAGAGGTCTTCAAAGAAAGCTTCCTCCATACGGAGTACTGATTGGTGTAAGACCGTTCAAAATTGCGTCAGAGCTTGTTTCTGTCTACGGTGACGGTGCATCGAAAATTCTAAAAGAACGCTATCTCATCGGCGAAGATAAAATAAAGCTTTTGACGGATACGGCGAAATTTGACATTACAGCTAAAAAGAGGCACGACGAAAGGGACTTTTCAATATACGTCTCTATCCCCTTTTGTCCGTCAAGATGTAATTACTGCTCGTTTATTTCCTCAACGCCTCTTAATATGGAAATAACGGACAAATACGTTGACGCTCTTATAGAAGAAATCTCGCTTTCCCTTCCGCTTGCACAAAAAAAGGGACTCCGCCTTCGCTCCGTATACATAGGAGGCGGTACTCCGACGGTACTGAAAAAGGAATCGCTTAAAAAGCTTATGAGCTTTATAGGCTCTGTCGCCGATATTTCGTCGTTAACTGAATACACAGTTGAGGCGGGCAGGCCTGACACAGTTACCGAAGAAAAGATAGAAATAATAAGGTCGTATGGTGCAGACAGAATTTCGGTAAACTGTCAGACGACCAACGACGAGGTATTAAAAGCCATCGGAAGAAAACACACGAGAGACGATTTCTTCAGAGCGTTTGAAACTGTAAGAAGATACGGCTTCAAAACAGTAAACACCGACCTTATTGCAGGGCTTCATTCGGAGAGCCTCGAGTCCTTCAAAAAGAGCTTATCGGAGGTAATATCGCTCTCTCCCGAAAATCTTACGGTTCATACTCTTGCTTTAAAAAGATCGGCAGATTTGAAGGAGTCGGATAGCATTGAGCTTACATCCGACTCGATAGACGAAAGTGTAAAATTCGCAAGCGATATATGTATATCCTCGGGTTATTTGCCATATTATCTATATAAGCAAAAATACTCGCTTGGAAATCACGAAAACGTAGGCTACACGAAGGAAGGACACGAGTCCTACTACAACATCGCTATGATGAATGAAATTGAGACTATACTCGGCTTCGGCGCGGGTGCTACCTCGAGGATAGTCAGGCGAGAATATGAAAAAATCGAGCATCTCGAAAACTACAAATATCCTGCGGAATACTTAAAAAACAACGAAAAAATACTGAAAAATTTAGAAAAGATTAATTCTCTGATTTGACCTTTTGGGGAGGTGAATAATTTTTGAAAAAGCAAAACTTTTTACAAGGTGCACTAATACTCGTTCTCGCATCCTTGATAGTCAAGGTTTTCGGCGCAATATTCAAGATACCGCTTACCAACATAATCGGCGTTACCTCGATGGCGTATTTCAATACCGCTTACGGCTTTTACGTTGTGTTCTATATGATTTCGACGGCGGGAATACCCGTTGCGCTTTCAAAAATGATTTCTGCCGCCGACGCACGAGGCAACAAAAAAGAAGTAGCGAAAATATTCAGAGTTTCCTACACGCTCTTCTTTATTCTCGGACTTATCGGCTCTATTATAATGATAGTCTTTTCGAAGGCATATTCGGGATACGTAAAGCTTGACGGTCTTCACTTCTCGATACTCGCAATCAGTCCGACGCTTTTCTTCATTTGTCTTACCTCTGCTTACAGAGGTTATTTCCAAGGTATGAAGAATATGGCACCCACCGGTATTTCTCAAGTAATAGGTGCTATCGGAAAGCTATTTATCGGTCTTCTCGTTGCAATAATTTCGGTAAAGCTCGGAGCGCCCGACTATATGGTCGCCGCATATACCATTCTCGGAATAACGGCAGGCTCTATCGGAAGCACCTTCTTCTTATCCGTTTACAAAAAGAAGTGTGACAAAAGCGAAATTGAAGCACCTTCTTCCCTTCCCACCTCATCTTCGAGAAGGCTACTGAAGGAGCTTGTTGAAATTGCAATTCCCATTACGCTCAGTGCAACGATACTCAGTCTCACAAACACCATTGACACAACTCTTATGGTGCGCCGTCTTACTGATAGCGGTGTCCTTCTTGATGAAGCGACGAAGGTTATGGGCTCTTACACCTCTATGTCGGTGCCCCTTTTCAATCTTTCTCCAAACCTCATATACCCCTTTGCGATAAGCGTCATTCCGACGATTACTGCTCTTTTCGTAAACAAAAAAGACGAGGATGCAAAAAAGATTATTTCTTCCACCTTCAGAATTGCCTCTCTTATTGCAATTCCCTGCTCGCTTGGTCTCTCTGTTTTCGCAAAGCCGATAATTTCACTTTTATACAGTAACAAGGAAACGATAGAGCTTCCGATGAGAGGAGAAGCTACCTCGGCGATTTCACTTGCTGCCGAAATGCTCTCTGTTCTTGCAATTTCTATATTCTTCGTTGCAATGGTTTCGGTAACAAACGGGGTACTCCAGTCCTACGGTAATGAAAAGCTTACCATCATTTCGACTACTGCGGGAATTCTTTTCAAGGTTATATTGGACTATATTCTTATCGGCAACGAAAGAATAAATA
>JAZQUE010000064.1:0-1167 GCA_045631145.1 Eubacteriales bacterium | reverse complement strand
GCAAAGGCTCTTATCAAGAAGGCGGGAATCACCCCCTCCGATTACACCTTCACCATCTACACCCTTCGTGACGAGGCAGACGTAGCGATTGCCGAGTACACCAAGGAGGTTTGGGAAAGCCTCGGCTTTAAGGTTAAGCTTTCGTCGGGCGGCGGAAAAATGTACACCAACAAGCTCTACTACGGCGACTTCGACGTTATCGGTATCGACTATCAGGGTCTTACCACCGACGCCTTCTCCTTCCTTGCTCCCTTTGCAAAGGAATACAGCGGAGAGTCTATCAACATCGAGTCGGAGGAGAGAAACGCTCCTCACGTAACGGGCTTTGACAATAAGGAATACAACGAGCTTATCGACAAGATATTCAACACTCTCGACAACAAGGAGAGAGTAGCGCTTCTTCACGACGCAGAGGAGATGCTCCTTGAGCTTGCACCCGTTGTTCCCCTTCACTTCAACGTAAACTCCTATATGAAGTCGAAGAAGCTTTCGGGACTTGAGGTTTCGGGCTACGGCTACGTTATCTTCACAGAGGCGAAGCTCAAGAATTACGAGGAGACCAACGCTATCATCACCGAGGAAGAGAACGCTCGTAAGCAGGCAGAAATCGAAGCCAACAAGAATAAATAAGCTTATTTTTGTAAAAAATTCATAAAAAAGAAAAATTTATGTTGACAAAAAGAAAAGCCGTGTGTATAATATACATTGCGGTTTTTCTGTACCGACCTTAAGAGGTTTTATGGAAGACGTAGTTACAAATTCCTTTACGCTTGACGTTTCGGGTTTGCTCCGAGGAGAAACGAGACGGCTCGATTTCAAGGTGGCAGTCACTCTTGACGCCGACGATTTCGAGGTCACTTTTCCCCGTTTACCCGTAATATCGGGCAGTGTGGTAAATATGTCGGGATACATTGAGCTCTCGGCAAGGATAACCGCCCAGTACGAAACGGCATGCTCCAGATGCCTTAAGGCTCTCGCCGAGGAGATAGACCTTGAAATAAAGGCTCCCGTCGCAGAGACGCTTGAGAATATGGACAACGAAGAGTACATCATTCCCAAAAACGGACTTATCGACCTCGGTGAGCTCGTAAGGGAAGCACTTATATTAAATCTTCCTATGTCTCACCTTTGTCACGAGGACTGCCTCGGTCTTTGCCCCAAATGCGG
>JAZQUE010000063.1:0-2909 GCA_045631145.1 Eubacteriales bacterium | reverse complement strand
CCTATTATCTTTGCTACCTCTGCCTGACTTTTTTCGGCATCCTCTCTTAAATCTTTTAATCTGTAATATTTTTCCATAGCTACCCTCGTGAGAAAGATTAATTAATTAAATAATAGCACAATATTTCAAAAAGCCTTGACTTTAGTCCACATATGAACTATAATATTTTAAAAACAATGTAATTTGGAGGAAAAATGGAAACATTACTTGAAGAATTGTGGTTCGATTATCAAATTGAAAAGTCGAGTGTTCTATCAAAAAAGCGGAAAGGGCTTCAGTGTAGCGTCGCAGTTAAGCTCGATTTGCTTCTTGAAATGCTTAATGATGAACAGAAGCGGGTATTTGAAGAATACAAGGAAAGCGTGAGTATTCTTGAATGTGAACTTGAAAAGGATGCTTTTGTTGACGGAGTACGCTTCGGAGGAAGAATTATAGCCGAAATCGGTTATTGATATTTGCTATATCTTTAAATAAATTTGTCAAAAAAGAAGATTTCGGGTGAAGCACCCGAAATCAACCGAAATTATTAATTCTTAAATTTTAATTATTCATTCCTACAAAAGCTCTGCCATATCGAGTATAAGCTTTTCGGTCTTTTCCCAGCCGAGACAGGGGTCGGTGATAGACTTGCCCCAGACGTTTTCGCCAATCTTCTGTGCTCCGTCCTCGATGTAGCTTTCAATCATAAAGCCCTTGACGAGCTTCTTGATGTCGGCATTGTGGCGGCAGGAGTGGAGAACCTCCTTCGCAATTCGGCTCTGCTCAAGATATTTCTTACCCGAGTTCGAGTGGTTGGTATCGACGATGAGGGCGGGGTTCTGAAGCCCCGATGCATTATAGGTCTCGGCAAGGTGGAGAAGGTCCTCGTAGTGATAGTTCGGGATAGCCTCTCCGTGACGGTTGACGTAGCCTCGGAGTATTGCGTGAGCGTAGGGGTTACCCTCCGAGTGCACCTCCCAGCCTCTGTAAATGAAGGTATGCTTATGCTGTGCGGCGGTGATGGAGTTCATCATTACCGAAATATCTCCGCTGGTAGGGTTCTTCATTCCGACGGGTACGTCGATCCCGCTTGATACGAGGCGGTGCTGTTGGTTTTCAACCGAGCGAGCACCTATCGCAACGTAGCCGAGCACGTCGCTGAGGTATCGGTAGTTTTCGGGATAGAGCATTTCGTCGGCGCAGGAGAAGCCCGTCTCCTTCAGTGCTCTTATATGAAGCTCACGAATGGTGACGATGCCCTTATACATATCGGGCTTTGCGTTGGGGTCGGGCTGATGAAGCATACCCTTGTAGCCGTCGCCCGTCGTGCGTGGCTTGTTCGTGTAGATTCGGGGTACGATGAAAATTTTGTCCTTCACCTTTTCCTGAATTTCACGCAGACGGAGAATATAGTCTATAACGCTGTCCTCATTGTCGGCAGAGCAAGGCCCGATGATGAGAACGAGCTTGTCGGACTTCCCTTCAAAGATGTTCTTCAGCTCGATAGTCCTCTTATTAACTATCGTTTCAAGCTCAAGGGAGAGGGGGTAAAGCTCCTTTACCTCCTGCGGAATGGGAAGCTTTCTTTCAAAATTCATACTCATAACAGTTCCTTCTTTCTTTTAAAAAAATAAGCCTCACTCCGTCACGAGTGAGGCTGAAAACGCATTTAGCTTAAAATCTCACGGGTAACCGAGGCATAACGAAGCGAGCACAGTAAAAATATACTGCGCTAAAGTAAAAAAAGAAGCTTCTCGTTACTCGTGTCATCATTTTTTAAACCTTCAAAGTTTTTTGTTGTGTATGATTATACTCTTACATACGACGTTTGTCAAGCGTTTTTTGAATAATTATTCATTTTTTTAATTTGGCAGAAAATTGGCAGAAGGTTGTCCTTGTATGGCAGATGGTGTCAGTATATAATGGTCTTGTAGGGAGCAGAGGTGGTGACAAAACCGCCACCCATATAAATAAATAAAACAAAAAAGGAGTCACGGTGACGATTAAAGAGCTTTTCGTGAGAGGGGGTAAAAATGTACCCTCTGGAGGGGGTAAAAATGTACCCCATATAAATAAAACAATAAATAAAACAAATAAAATAAAACTTATAAAAACAAATTACTCTTTTTTACCGAGGTCTGTTCGTCTTACCTTGTCGCGAAGCTTTAAAAGGTGAGAGGGGGAGACCGATAGCTCGTCGATACCCATTTCGAGAAAGGCTCTCGTGAGGGAGGTATCGGAAGCAAGCTCACCGCAGATGCCTATCCACGCTCCGTTTTTGTGGGCGTTTTCGGCTGCGGTTTTTATCAGTCTCAAGACCGCCTCGTGATGAGGGTCGCAGAACTCCTCAAGCTCGGGGTTCTGTCGGTCGCAGGCGAGGGTATATTGGATGAGGTCGTTGGTGCCCACGCTGAAGAAATCGAAAAGAGGGGCGAGACGGTCGCTTATTATGGCGGCGGCAGGCGTTTCTATCATAATGCCCACCTCCACCTCCGAGGAAAAGGGGATATTCTTTTCACGAAGCTCACCCTTCACCTCCTCGCATATCTCAAGGGCACGCTTTCCCTCCCATACGCTCGTCACCATCGGGAACATAATACCGAGCTTTCCGAAGGGGGAGGCGGAGTAGAGGGCGCGAAGCTGGGTCCTCAATATTTCGGGGCGTTTTAGACAAAGCCTCAAGGCACGAAGCCCAAGGGCAGGGTTATCCTCTTTTTTGAGGTTAAAGTAGGAGACCTGCTTATCTGCCCCTATGTCGAGGGTGCGGATAATGACACGCCGTCCTGCCATCGAGAGAAGTATCTTTTTATACGCCTCGAACTGCTCCTCAAGGTCGGGATAGTCCTCCTTTTCGAGATAGAGAAATTCGCTTCTGAAAAGCCCTATCCCTTCGGCGTCACTTGCAAGCACCGCCCCGATATCGTCGGGGG
>JAZQUE010000062.1:0-1881 GCA_045631145.1 Eubacteriales bacterium | reverse complement strand
CTTCAGCTTCGACAGATGGATGGAGGCTTTTCGTGAAACTGGCATCGACCCCGACTTCTATGCATTGAGAAAAATGTCCTACGACGAAATTCTCCCTTGGGATGTTATAGATATCGGTGTGACGAAGGAGTTCCTTATCCGAGAGAGCGAAAAGTCGAAGAAGGCAGAGGTAACGCCGAACTGCCGCGAAAAATGCTCGGCGTGCGGAGTGAAGGACTGTAACGTCAGAAAGGCTTTGAAAAATGCAGAATAAGAATATTGTCCGCTTTGAATTCACAAAGAAGGACGGACTCAAATACATTTCCCACCTCGACCTCCAAAGAGCAGTGGCAAGAATAATAAAAAGAAGCCGTATACCGATAAGATATACCGAAGGCTTTAACCCTCATCCGAGAATGGTCTTCGCACTTCCATTAAGCGTCGGAAGCGAGAGCGAGTGCGAGCTTCTTGACGTCTATATAAGCCTCGACCGCCCCGACTATACCCCCGAGGACTTCAAGAAGGAGATCCTTCCGTATCTGCCGAAGGGACTTGACCTCGTGTCTGCCGTAAACCCCGAAAAGCCCTTCACCGATATAAAGAGCGCCGTCTATGAGGTGAGCGTTGACCTTAAAACCGACACCGATATTACCGAAAGGGTGAATGAGGCGCTTTCCTCTCCTATGACAGTCCTGAAGAAATCAAAGGCAGGGGATAAGGAGGTCGATATCTCCCCCCTTATATTCGGCTTTGACGTGAAACAGAATGGAAAATCGCTCGTCATAACTCTTGAGCTTTCGGCGGCACAGAACGAATACCTGAACCCCGAATACGTTATGACGGGACTGAAGAAGGACTTTTCCCTTGAAGAGGCGATAGACTTTTATACGGTTTTGAGAAAAGAAATCGTATTCAGATGAAAACTTGACATAGTATTATTTGTCAATTATAATAAAACTATCAGATATAAGTGAGGAATAAAATGAGAGATATTTTAGTCTCTGTTTTAGTTTTGTTACTCGTTGTATGCTTTGTTATCTTTTACTCCTGTGAATCGAAAAAAAGCTCGGAGGCTGCCGAGCTTCGTGACGAAATTGAAACCAGAATAAGCGATTACAGACTTGAAAAAAAGGAGCTCACCGACACACTGCAGGCTCTTCTTCAGGAGCACCACAGAGAGACCGTCGGAGCGTCTCGGCTTATGCTCGTCTTTAATACCTTGAATAGCGAATTCAAGGACGAGATATATCCGATACTTAAAGAGAAGGGAATATACGGAACTCTTTGCCTCGACCCCGAAATTCTTCCCGGACACTATTCGGTAATTTCGAAGGATGAGCTTGACGCTTTGCTTCTCGACGGATGGCAGACCGCAGTAACCTTCGACGGCAAAAAAGCGGTAAACGGATGGTACGTCGGACTTGAAGACGCATTTCTGACGGCAGGTATCGAAATTCCCGAGGTAGTTTTAGTAGATTCGGGAAACTATACCGAGGATATAGAGGCGAGCCTTCTCGCCCTCGGCTTTGATGACGTTATAGTAAGCGTTATGAAGCCCGATATCGAGAGAGCCGACCTTGAAGGAATGAGAATAACCGACGCAGTAGGCTGGTACACCAGCACCGCATCGGGACTTATCAATACCTTTGCCTCGAAAACGGGAGACGTCGCCTTTGTAGTGGGCGGGGAAGCCTTAGATACGAAGTACGAGGAAAGTCAGTTTTCTGCAATGCTCGATACTATACAAAAAAGCATCGAAAAGGAACAGCTCTTTCTCACTACTCCCCGTGAGACCGTAGAGTATAAGGCAAAGCTCAGGGAAGCCTACGAGCGCACCATAAATGAGCATACCGAAAGAAAGACCGAGCTTGAAACAAGAATTAAGGAGCTTGATACTCTCAT
>JAZQUE010000061.1:0-1961 GCA_045631145.1 Eubacteriales bacterium | reverse complement strand
CCTTAAAAATAGGTAGACTTTATTTGTTACAAGCAAATTGCGATGCAATTTCCTATGTAATAAACAAAAGTGATATTGAAACCTATGGTTTCAGTGATATTATATTTGCCCATAAACTGTGCGAAGCACAATATCACTCGGCATTTGCCGAATATAACTGCGTAGCAATATCACTTGCCATAGGCAAATATAACTGAAAAAAACGACAAGTCGAAACTTGTCGTTTTTTCTGGTGCGGGTGACAGGGGTCGAACCTGCACGGTTACCCACTGGTTCCTAAGACCAGCGCGTCTGCCAATTCCGCCACACCCGCATTTCACTATATTTTATCACAAAGCTCTTTAAAAATCAACAGAAAAAGGGACATTTGAAAAAATTTAAAAAAAGACTTGCATTTTTTTCGCGACTGTGTTATAATGTCCTTCGCTACTATGGAGATTTATAGGAACGGTCCTCTACTGGACTCGGCATGAACGTTCCTTTACTTTCCAACAAAATGGAAGGAGGAGCCTCAAATGGATCTTATTAAGGCTTTCACAAACGAGCAGATCAAGGCAGAAGCACCTAAGTTCAACATCGGTGACACAGTTCGTGTCCACAACAGAATCAAGGAAGGTGCGAGAGAGAGAATTCAGTACTTCGACGGTACTGTTATCGCCAAGAAGAACGGCGGTATCTCCGAGACCTTCACCGTAAGAAGAATTTCTAACGGTGTCGGCGTTGAGAAAACTTTCCCTCTTCATTCGCCTAACGTAGTTGCGGTTGACGTTATCCGTGAAGGTAAGGTTCGCCGTGCTAAGCTTTATTATCTTCGTGACCGCGTAGGTAAGGCTGCAAAGGTTAAAGATAAGACAAAGTAAGCTCAAAAAATAAAGACGCTTCGGTTTTCCGAAGCGTCTTTTTCTATACCCCTCGAAGCTCTGCCTCGGGAATATATTTTCTTGCGACCTCGAGTAGCTTCTCCATCTCGTCCTTTGTGAAGCCCGAGACAGTCTTGTCGAGGATACTCTCGGAGGACTTGAAGGCTTGCAGAAAATACTTCTTTTCGCCCTCGAGCCATTTTCCGATATCCTCGATATCCTTTTCAGAGTGAAGCTCTTTTACGAGGGTGGTGCGGAACTCGTGGTCAACGCCCGAATTTCTTATAATTTCAACGCTCTTTTCTACCCCCGACGTATCGAAGGCTTCAAGCCCTACGGTCTTCGGGTAAGAGGAGAGCGAATTTTTTATATCCATTGCAATATAATCGACGTTTCCCGAGAGGATAAGCTCGTTAAGTCTTACGGGAAGCGTTCCGTTGGTATCGAGCTTTACGAGAAAGCCCTTTTCCTTGACCTTCTTTATAAAAGCTCCGATATCCCGAGCGAGCAGCGGCTCGCCGCCCGTAATGCAAACGCCGTCGAGAAGCCCCCTTCTCTTTTCAAGAAGGGAGAGCACCTCCTCCTCGGAAATTTCTCCCACGCCCGTTGGGTTTAGCACCAAATCGCCGTTGTGGCAGAAGGGGCAACGAAGGTTGCACCCTCCCGTGAAAACGGTAGCGGCAGTTTTTCCGGGAAAATCAAGAAGGGTCAGCTTCTGAAATCCGTGAATTTTCATATTCTACCTCAATAGAGAAGCGAAAAAGCCTTCTCCTTTATTTCATTTATCTTTTCTGCCGAGACGAAAAATTCGCCGAAGCCGTTGAGGGTATAGAAGCTGTTCTGGGCAGAATGTGCGAAAAAGGCGTATTCAAGAGTTTCGCCCTTTTCGGTCGTGACTGTCATACGAAGCTGTTCTCCTCCGTGTTCGACCGAATCGGAATAGGAGGTAACAAGCACGTAGAGAATCGAACGGTAAAGCTCCTTGAATTCGTCGATGTTCGCAAGCTTTGCGTTCGCGTGAACCTTGAGCTCTGCCGCCTCACCCGACAAAACGAACTCTGCCGTCTCTGACCCTGCCGAGAAGGTGATGCTCGCAATGTC
>JAZQUE010000060.1:0-2950 GCA_045631145.1 Eubacteriales bacterium | reverse complement strand
CAAGAAGCTTAGTACGCTCTATAAGATATACCTCGTGTCTGTATACTCCGCTACCAGAGGGGAATTCTGCACTATTGTCGTTAGCAAGAATAAAGTATTCAATATTCTCACCGGATGCAGGGTCGGGGTTACCGTCTTTGTAAAACTCTACCTTAAATTCCGTTAAAGGTTTGTGAGCCTTCACGCGGTTAAAGAATACGACTAACGCCTCGTCAAGTCTTTCGTCGAGCAGTTCGCCCATTTTAAAAGGAAAGACGGCATTAACCGCTACCCAGTTATTGCCGTCCTTATAATGTAGTGTAAAGCTTCTTGCCATATTCGTCCTTTCAAATAAAAAGAGAACGATTTTAGTCGTTCTCTTCGTTATTCAGTTTATTAAGCTTTTCTTGAAGCTTGGCTTTTCGGTTAGCGTTTTTTTCTACCAACCGTGCCGCTCTTTTTATTTTAATTTCTTCTTTTACAAGTTCAATTCTTGCTCTTGTGGTGACTTCCATTGACCGAAATATATTCGATTTCGTCCAGAGTGATAAAATTAAGCATATCAGTACAAATATGCTACCTAATAAACAGAGCAAATTCGCAATAATTATTGGAGTTATGATTTCTTTCGTTACTTCGTCAAAAGAATTGCTCCAAAAATATTCATTCAAATATGTGAATGTGCTTTTAGAATAAAGTAAAATTCTCCACCCCACAAAAACAATGCTTATTATAAGCATAGAAAAAAGAATGATATCTAACCAAGTTCTCTTCTTCATACCAAACCACCGTTTTTTTGTTAGTGTAGCACAAAAAAAGGCAATTGTCAATAGGTAGCTCTTCCGCTTCTGTCACCGCCTGCGCCTGCGCGGATATTTGCCTGCGCTATGCCGATATCGTCAACGGCTCTTTGTAGGTTAATCTGCTGTTGTGCTACAGCGATATTAACGCCCCAAGATGCAGCAACACCGACGCCTGCGAGAACCGCGAGGGGATTTCCTGCTACAGCACCGCCGATAATAGCAGTACCTATAGCAAGTCCGCGCTCGATACATCCCTCAGTATATGCGAGTTTCTCTTGAAGGGTTGTATTACCTGTTCGCACTCCTACTTGATTTATCACTGTTGTAGCAACGCGGTGGACTATCTTCTTAGCAGCAACAACGCCTAAGCCGATAGCTTGCTTCTTCGATATATTAAATCCCGAGGCGTTCTCTCCGGTTGAGGTAGGAGCTACACCGCCGTTTTGCTTTGCCTTACCGCCGGAGCTCCCCGAGCCGCCGTTGCCGCCCGTATCGTCGCGAATACTTATAACGTACGTAACGTCTGCCATAGTATCACCGCCTTACACACTCGGTAAAGCCATATACTCAACGAGCGTACAGCTGTTAGAAGGAACGTCAAGCCCCGCAGCGCCCTTAGACGCGTCGCGGAAGAACATAACGAACGTATGAACTTCAGTGGTCAGCGTGCCGTTACCCTCTATTACGTACGGCCATTCAAGCTTATATGAAATCGGATTATTATAATATAATAACAAATACTTCGTTATTGCTTGGTCGAGACCGTCCGTTCTGTCGGGTTTGATTATAGATATCTGGAAAGACGAGCCGCTTGTCACACTTTTTGCAACACCGTCCGAATTTGAGCCTATATTACTCTCCTGCGTCTCGGAACGGTTAATGTCAAGTCTTGAATAGAATATCTGTACAAAGTTTCCACCGCCTACATCCATGGATAGCTTAACGTTAGAAGAAGAGTAACCTTGAGTAGTTATCACCCACTCGACGTAAGCTGACGCGGTAAGGCTCTCACCTACTGCCGGGCGGATATCCTTCATTCCCGGCGTTACGGCAGAGTACACGCCTACGATATTATATACAAAATTGCCGTAAACCTCTGTTGATGCGTCGGGAAGGGTAAAGGCGGTGTTTATCGCACGAATAACGGCGTTTCCGAAGCTCTCGCCATCATACTCTATAGCAGCGTCGGGGATTAAGAAGTCAATCTTAGTCGTGACGGCGTAGGTAAGCGTCTGTGCGTTTATTCCCGTCTTTTCGTCACCGATTACTGCCGTTACGGCGTTAATATACTTTGTGACGGTGTTTTCATTCCTCTCGGGCTTTCTGTATTCGCCCTCGTTTTCAAAAATAGCAAAATCATATACTGTGTTGTCGATAAAGCTCGGAAGAGAAGCCGCGCTAAGCTTAGCGGCTATTTTATTCGTCAGCTCGTGTAATGGTATCATATAAATACTCCTTATATTTATTATCCAAGAGGACGCGGCACCCAGTTTTCGGTATCGTCTACTCCGTACCGCCTTAGCCTCTCCTGCCCCTCGGCGCTGTCCCAATAGTTCTTATTGTCCCATCGGTCTATAAGCTCTTGGTTATCAACGGATATTTCACCGCCGAGCACAGCGGCAATTCTTCTTACTACCTCGTCAACGGCGAGGTTTATCCAGTGCTCGTTAGGGTTCTTTCTGCCGTGCCATCTTGGAGCTACCCAAGTCTCATTGGTGTATACCGCGTAGGGTGCTAACTCGCCGCCTATACGTATCTCGTACTCGTTCTTCGAAACCTCGAAGACTTCTATCGTGTCGCGCAGATTTCCCGTGTCAAAAGGAGCAACGGATTTAATATAGTCGCACGCTTCATAGACCGCACGCAGTATTTTTCTTTTCATAGCTTAGAGCCCCCAAGGGTTTTCTACTTCGATAAGGCGAATGACGTATTCTGTACCAACGGGAACAGGGAGCAGCCTTGCCGCCTCTCTCTGTGCCGCCTGAGTGTCCTCGGTAACGGAGAGCATCTGACAGAGCCTGCCATTATCAAGCAGGAAATAAGACCGAGGCTTGTATCTGAGCGGCTCGCTCGTCTTAATCGTAGCGCTTGCCATCTCGCTTTCGGTCAAATTAGACAACAGCTGCTTATAGTGCCATTCCGTCGGGTCTACGTACTCGTAGTCAACG
>JAZQUE010000059.1:0-3997 GCA_045631145.1 Eubacteriales bacterium | reverse complement strand
CCGAAAGTGTTCGGTCGAGCTTTAAGAGCAGCTCTCTGTCTCTCGTGAGGCTTATGAGTGCGACGTCCTCCTCAACGAACGCGCCCTTTCCTGCCACCGTGTAGGTCAGCCCCTCTCTTTCAAGCTCCGCCATCGCTCGCTGAATGGTGTTGGGGTTGATCTTTAACTCAAGCGCAAGCGCTCTGACAGAGGGAAGCTGTGAGCCGGGCGACCATACGCCGAGCAAAATCTCGTTTTTTATGCCCTCCCTTATCTGCTCCCATAACGGAACACCGCTTTTTGGGTTAATGGGTATCATACGCTCCTCCTTTTAGAGTATTAAGTGTATTAATCGTGTTAGTACACTTATACTTTATCACAAGAGTTAAAATTTGTCAACACTTTTTTTAAAAATTGCTGTATATAGTGAAGAAACGCCACTCTGAAAGTTGGCAGAAGGAAGTCGTTGCATGGCAGGTCGTGTCGTGATATATTAGAGTTGTCGGGAGGAGAAGTGCGGCGGGGGACGCCTTCGGAGCTTTTTCGAAAGGGGGAAGGAGCGCTTCCGACAAATATCCTGAAACCAAAAAAAGAAAGGAGGCTGAAGGATTGAAAAACAAATTCAAAGAAGCCGTATCGGAGGACTGGAGACTTCTCGAGAAGGGGCGCGACTACAACAGGTGCATAAGCTTTTACGACACCGTAAACAAGAACGAGCGCTTCTGGAGAGGCGACCAGTGGAACGGCGTGGTAAGCGGAGGACTTCCCACACCCGTCTTCAACATCTTCAAGAGAGTGGTCAGCTATTTCGTCTCGAACATTATGTCGGCGAAGATTGCTCTCAAGATAGATGCCGAGAGCGCGGGAGTTATCTACAAGGACGAGGTGCGTGACGACCTCGTGAGAGTGTCGGAGCTTCTTTCGTCCTACCTCAACTACCGCTTCGAGAGAGACGACGTTACCGCCCTTCTCTACGAGGGAGTTAAGGATGCGGTGCTGAGCGGTGATATGTTCCTTTACGTTTACTGGGACCCGAAAAAGAAGACTGCCCAGAAATACGTGGGCGACTTCAGAACGAAGCTTCTCGATGCGACCAACGTTTTCTTCGGCGACGTAAATACTTCAGACGTTCAGAGCCAGCCCTATATTATCATTTCGGGCAGAGGGCTCGTGGAGGAGCTGAAGGAGGAGGCGAGAAGAAACGGTGTCGGCGAGAGCGAGATTTCCCGAATCGCTCCCGACGGTGACACCTGCGACGAGGCAGGCGACAACGGCAAGAGCGAGCTTTCGGACACCAAGTGTACCTACGTTATCAAGCTTTACCGCAAGAACGGGACCATACACTACCGAAAGAGCGTCAAGGGTGCGGTCATCACAGAGGACACCGACACCAAGCTCACTCTTTACCCCATCGTTCTTATGAACTGGGATAAGACGAAGAACTCCTATCACGGAACTGCCGCGGCGACGGGACTTATTGAAAACCAGATATACATCAATAAGGCGTTCGCTATGGTAATGAAGCATATGATAAACGTATCCTTC
Organism: Eubacteriales bacterium; assembly: GCA_045631145.1. Lineage (GTDB taxonomy): Bacteria > Bacillota > Clostridia > Oscillospirales > SIG627 > RGIG6353. The sequence continues at coordinate 2,473 of JAZQUE010000059.1, read as the reverse complement.
TCGAAGGTAGTCTACAATCAGAACGTCATCGACGAGTGGACTAACGAGGTAGGGGAGGCGATAGGAGTAAACGGGCCTATCGAGGGGGTTGCCGAGGTGCTGTCACCAGGCGTTATGCAGTCGGGCTTCCTCGACGTAATCAACCTTACGATGAATCTTACCCGTGAGCTTATGGGAGCGACCGACGCCGCCCTCGGCAACGTCGAGGCAAACAATACCTCGGCGATTATCGCCCTGCAGGAGTCGTCGTCGGTGCCTCTCGAAATTCAGAAGAGAGCGCTGTATATGGCGGTGGAGGAGCTTGGGCTTATATGGCTTGATTATATCCTTCACTACTACGACCGCCACAGAATGATGATGTGGCGTGACAAGGGAGAGCTGAGGGGAGATATGATGGACGTTGACCTCTACCGTGACGTAATCTTCTCCTGCAACGTCTCGGCGGGAATGACGGGCTATTGGAGCGAGGTGGCAAGCCTCAACACCCTCGAAAATCTTCTGTCAAGCGGACTTATTACTCTTGAGCAGTACCTCGAAAGGCTTCCCGAGGGCTACATTACTGCAAAGGAAGCACTTATTGAGGACTGTAAAAGGAGGGCGATAGAAAATGAAGGCAAGAAAGATATATGAAAGGGCGCTTGCCCTCATTAACGAGCGTGACGGCGACGGGGCTTATCACGCCGACGTCCGCGATTTTGAAAAGAACGCACCCGAGGTGATGAATTCCCTTATTTCACTTCTCGTCTGCACCGATGCGGTAATGAAAAATAAAAGGGTCAGAGAAAGCGACCTCGACTACGAGGGTATCAAGGCTCTTGACGATGAAGTGCCACTTCATCCTGCTCTTTCGTCGGGAGTTCTGCCCTTTGCGCTTGCATCCCTTCTTGTGCTTGAAGAAGACGCCGAACGCTCGAGCTACTTTTACAAGCTGTTCCGAGATGCCGAGGAGAGACTTCTCTCTGGCTTTGCGACGGGAAAGCGGGGACCTGTCGTGAGCGTGTATTGAGGTGAGAATATGGCAAGAAGCTTTAAGACCGAAATACGCGCCTTCCTCGGACTAAACGAGGGAGAGGGCACGACGGTACTGAAAAAGGGCGAAAGCCCGAGAATGGTAAACCTGAAGGTCACCCCGAACCTTACCCTGAAGCTCCGAGAGGGCTATAAGAGTTTATTTCAGAGCGAGGGAGAGGGGCGTGGAATTACTTCCTTCGCCGGCGCCGTCATATTTGTCACGGGAAAGAAGGTTTACCGCTACGACGGCGTCTCTACGGAGCTCGGTGAACTTGAGAGTGAGAAGGGAAGTGTATCCTTTCTTCGCTACGGAGGACGGCTCTATATTCTCGACGGCGTGAAAATAAAGGTGTACGACGGCTCGACACTCGGTGATATCGTGCCATATATTCCCCTTGTCGCCATCTCCTGCAATACCGCAGGCGCAGGAGTGCCCTTCGAGAAGATAAATCTTCTCTCGGATAAGAGACGGCAGTCCTACACTATTACCGACGGACTCGCCTATTTCACCATCACCGAGAAGAATATCGACAGTATCGACGAGGTAAGACACGGCGGTGAGGTTATGGCTAAGACCGACTACACCGTAAATCTCGAAAACGGCGAGGTAAAGATCAATGGCACCGTTGATTATTCCGAGAACGCCTATGAGGTCACCTATACCAAGCGCTCGGAGGGTATGAGTGACAGAATACATAGGATGCGTTACGCCGTCGCATGGGGCGGCGACAACGACACGAGAGTGTTTTTGTGGGGAGATGAGGAGTACCCAGCAACCTACCGCTACTCCGAGGTGCACGACGGAGTGAGCGACTTCGACTACTTCCCCGAGCTTTCGGTAATTAAAGTTCCTTCGGGCTCGAGGGTAACCTCCCTTCTCAATCACTACGACAGACTTTTTATCTTTACCGAGGGTGAGACCTACTACTCCTATATTGAAGGGAAAACCGACGTGAACGGAATAGATTATTTTTCATATCCCGTTCGAACTCTTTCTTCAACGGTGGGCTCGTCGATACCCGCTACGGCGGTGCTTGTTGACAACACACCTCTTACGGTTTTCGAGGGCTCTCTCTACCGATGGGTAGCGACCTCGGTGCGTGACGAAAGAAACGCCGAGGAGATAGGAGAAAGGATAAGGCGGGGACTGAGGGAGCTCGGAGAGTTTACCGTCTTTGACAGAGCCTCTACGGGCGAGGTGTACTTTCTCGGGGAGAGCGGAATTTACGTCTACAACTACCGCCTCGACCTCTTTTATTACTACGAGGGAATACCTGCGGCGGACTTTTGCGAGACCGATAACGGTGAGGTTTATTTCGTCTCCCGTTCAGGAGCGCTCTCTATCTTTACCGACGACCCACTCGACGAAAACGAAAGGATAGATTTCCTTTGGGAAAGCGGCTACAGAGACACCTCGGGGCTTCTGAATAAAAATATATATTCACTCGATTTCGAGCTGATA
>JAZQUE010000058.1:0-7115 GCA_045631145.1 Eubacteriales bacterium | reverse complement strand
TGGCTAATGCTAATGAAAGCAATAAAATTAACATAAACGTAATTATGTATTTTTCATCCATATCTATCACCTCCTTTCTCGGAGATGATGGCATAACCGCCCGGCTTTTACGCTTGTTCAGGTCTTACCTTGCAAACATTATATATTAAAAGTTTACTTTTTTCAATATATTCACAGAATTTATTTATAAAGAATAAATAATAAAAAAGAAATAAGAAAAATGGAAGATTTCGCTAAAGCGAAATCTTCCTTAATTTTTAAATCTTCAATCTTCAATATTCATTTCTAAAAAAATTGGCGGAGCTTGGCAGAAAGAAGTCATTGCATGGCAGGGCGTGTCAGTATATAATGGTTATAGAGAGAATAAAATATGCGAAAGGACATCAAAATGACCCCCTATACCGCCATACCAAACAGCCTTTTAGAAAGACTTTACACCAAAGAATTTACGGGAAGCGAAGTCAAAATGATACTCTTGGTTTTGAGATATACCATCGGCTTCAAGTGTGACAGCTCTCCTTTTTCCGTTGATTTTATTTCAGAAAAAACTCATATGGATAAAAGAAGTATAAGAAAGACTCTAAACTCACTTATTTCAAAAAAAGCTATTGCGATAATGAAAAACTTTTTTTCAAATACCCCTCGTTCATTTGCTCTTGCTCTAAACTCGGGAGAGGGCAAAAATGTACCCTCAGGAGAGGGCAAAAATGTACCCTCGGGAGAGGGCAAAAATGTACCCCATATAAATAAAACAATAAATAAAACAATAAATAAAACAATTAAAAGCGAATGTGAGAGGGTAGTAGAGCTTTTCAACGAGCTTTGTGTTTCCTTCCCGAAGGTGAGGACGATTGGAAAGGTTACCGAGGAGAAGATAGAGAGGCTTCTTTCGGAGTTCCACGAGCGTGATATCAGAGAGGGCTTCAAGATTGCCGAGCGCTCGGAATTTTTAAAGGGAGGGAAGAACGGCTGGAGAGCGTCGTTCGACTGGCTTATCGAAGGGCGAAATCTCGAAAAGGTGCTTCGGGGCGCTTACGGAGGAGAAGAGAGCACCGAGGACTCCTTCGACGTTGACGATTTTTTCAGAGTCGCCCTTGAGCGTGATATGAAGCACTAAAAAATGCAGAATGCAGAGTGCAGAATGCAGAATTTAGGACAATTTCGGCAGAGCCGAAATTCACAATTAATTGAAAATTTCGCTAAAGCGAAATTAACCGTAATTCAGCATTCATAATTCTGCATTCAGCATTTATTTCTTAAGTCCCAGTATCTCCACCGATTCTTCACGCATTTTGTACTTGAGTATTTTTCCTGCGGCGTTCATCGGGAATTCCTTCACGAAAATGAAGTAGCGGGGTACTTTATGACGAGCGATAGAGGCGTTGCCGAACTCCTTCATTTCGTTTTCGTCGGCGGTCTCGCCCTTGTGGAGAATTATCCACGCACAGCACTCCTCGCCGTAGCGCTCGTCGGGGACTCCAACCACCTGAACGTCACGCACCTTGGGGTTTGTGAGGTAGAACTCCTCAATCTCACGGGGATAGAGGTTTTCACCACCCCTTATGATCATATCCTTAAGTCTGCCCGTAACCTTGTAGTAGCCGTCGGGGGTACGGCAGCAGATATCTCCCGAGTGAAGCCAGCCGTCCTTGTCTATCGTCTGTGCGGTAGCCTCGGGCATCTTGTAGTAGCCCTTCATAATGTTGAAGCCCCTTGCCACAAACTCGCCCGATTCGCCGTCGGGAAGCTCCTCTCCCGTCTCGGGGTCGATAATCTTGCACTCAACTCCAGGGAAAGCACTTCCTACCGTTTCAACTCTGTGGTCGAGGTCCTCGTTGACCTCACCCATCGTACAGCCTGGGGACGCCTCGGTCTGTCCGTAAACCGAGATAATCTCACGCATATTCATTTCTACCGACGCGCGTCTCATAAGGTCGGCAGGGCAGTTAGCGCCCGCCATAATACCCGTTCTCATATAGGAGAAATCTGTTTTTGCAAAGTCGGCGTGATTAAAGAGCGCTATAAACATCGTGGGAACGCCTTTGAAGCAGGTGATGCGCTCGTCGTTGATGCAGGCGAGAGACGACTTCGGTGAGAAGTAGGGCATCGGACAGAGCGTTCCGCCGTGCGTCATCATCGAGGTCATCGAAAGAACCATTCCAAAGCAGTGGAACATAGGAACTTGTATCATCATTCTGTCGGCGGTGGAAAGGTCCATTCTGTCGCCGATGGTCTTACCGTTGTTGACAATGTTGCGGTGAGTGAGCATTACTCCCTTGGGGAAGCCCGTAGTACCCGAGGTGTACTGCATATTACATACGTCGTCGGGCTTGACGAGAGATGCACGTCGGCGCACCTCGTCGAGAGGAACGCTCTTTGCACGCTCGAGCATCTCCTCCCAGGTAAGACAACCCTTCATCGAGAAGCCGACGGTAACGACGTTACGAAGGAAGGGAAGCGCCTTCGAGTAGATGGGCTTGCCCGCCTCGAGACTCTCAAGCTCGGGACAAAGCTCCTCTATAATTTCCTTGTAGTTTATATCCTTGCACTCGTCTATCATCACGAGGGTGTGAGTGTCAGACTGCTTTAAAAGATATTCGATTTCGTGTATCTTGTAGGCGGTGTTTACCGTTACGAGAACTGCACCTATCTTGGCAGTAGCCCAGAAGGTGATAAACCATTGAGGCACGTTGGTCGCCCATACGGCAACGTGGTCGCCCGCCTTAACGCCGAGTGAAATGAGCGCCGCCGCACATTCGTCAACGTCACGACGGAATTCGGCGTAGGTTCTCGTGTAGTCGAGGGTGGTGTACTTGAAGGCGAACTGGTCGGGATAGCGCTCTGCCATAGTGTCGAGCACGTCCGAGAAGGTGGCGTCGATAACGTCGTACTTTTTCCAGACGAAGGTACCCGTCCTCGCTCTGTTATAGTAAGCGGTGTCGAAGGACTTCTTCTCACGCTTTATAGACGACAGATAGTTCTTGAAATGAGTGAGCACGATGTCGGGGTCGGTAATCTCGTCGTTCCAGTCTACCGAGATGAAGCCGTCGAAGTTGAGAGAGGAAAGAGCGTTGAGAAAGGAGCCGACGGGAAGCTCACCCTCGCCGATAAGAACGGTCTTGCCGTCCTTCATATCTCCCAGCCTTGCGTATTTGATATATGCGCCAAGGTGCTTGATGGTCGTTTCGGCGCTTTCACCCGCACCGAAATAAGTACCTCTTACGTTCCACGCAACGCCTACTGCGGCGGAGGAAAGAAGGTTGATAACGTCGATGACCCTTTCGGTGTCGGCAAGGAAGCCAACCGTCTCAAGAAGTATCTCGACGTCGGCTTTTTCGGCAAGCTCGATTGCAGGAGCGAGGAGCGCCTTTACGTCCTCGGTCTTTTCGTCTATGGTGACGATGACGTTCTTTATTCCTGCGCTTGCCGCCATATCAACGTACTTGACGAGTACGTCGGCGTCTCGGTCGGGACAGGTGAGAGCCGAGACCGAGAGCGAGCGGTTGAGAAGCTTGCGCTTTGCGTCGGCGGTGCGGTCGTGACGGAGAACCGAGTCGTAGTGACGTCGTCTTTCGTCGATGGCATCGTATATCTCAAAGCCCGAATATCCGTAATCGTAGGCGTAGCGACAGGTATCGAGAAAGGTCGCACGGCTTACGTTTTTAGTCGAAAATACGATTTTCATTTTATTTCTCCTCGAATACTATTTTGTTGAGAGCGTTGACGTAAGCACGGATGCTTGCGGCAATAATGTCGGTAGAAATACCGTTGCCCGAATAGAGCTTTCCGCCCTCTCTGAGCTTGACGACAGCCGAGCCGAGAGCCTCTTTGCCCTCGGTGATAGCCTGAACCTGAAAGTCGTCGAGCTCGTAGTGGTAGCCGATGCACTGCTCTATTGCACGGAACGCCGAGTCGATGGGACCGTCGCCGATGCTGACACCCGAAAGAATTTCGTCTCCTCTTTTAAGGGTAACCTGCGTCATAGAGGATGTAACGCTCGAACAGCTCGAGGTGTAGTTTTCAAGATGGTAGGTCGAGGGCGCTTGCATAGCGTAGCCTGCAATTATAGCCTCGAATTCCTTTTTACCGATAGCACTCTTCTTTGCGGTAACCTGAAGGAGTGCGCGGTGTACGTTTCCTACGTCCTCGTCCGAGAGGTCGTAGCCGAGAAGGGCGGAGGCATCTCTGACGTCGGTGAGGGTGGAGTCGGTGTCGAGAAGAAGCTTCTTCTTGTCGTCGGGCTCGTCTGTCTCGTCGGGGGCGTGAGCGAGGGTCTTTATCATTTCGTCGATAGACTTCTTTATACGGGTGGAGTCGAGAGAGCACTCTGCCGAAAGAGCCTCGCCTCTGAGCGAGAGAACGTCGGATATCTCCTTCATCGAAAGAGTATCAGCGCCCGACATCGCCGCCTTGATGCCGTCGGCACCCGCGAGTATCGCCTGAACCGCCGATGCGGTAGCCATACCGAGACTGTCGGAGGGACGGATGTAGACGGGAACCGAAACCGCCGCCTTGATAGCTCTCGTGAGCTCTGCAATTTCCTCGGGAAGCGCCACTCCTGCGGTGTCGGAGACAGACACGAGCGTTGCACCGTTTTCCTCTGCCGCCTTTACCGCTTCGATAAGGAAGTCACGGTCTGCACGGGTAGCGTCGATAGCCGAGAACTCAACGTCATCCGAGAGCTCTCTTGCACTCTTTACGAGAGCAGAAATCTTGTCCTTCATTTTGTCGCTTTTGAGGTGATAGGTATATTCCATCTGTACGGTGGAAACGGGAAGCTCAACCTGAATACGAGGGTGCTTCGCATCCTTTATAGCGTCAAAGCTTACCTCAAGCATCTCCTCGCTGTCAACGGGGATAGCAAGAACGGCACCCGATACGTTCGAGGCGATGGTTTTATAGATAATGGTGTCCTCTCTTACCTTACTGACGGGAGCGAGCTCTACGGTATCCGCACCGAGAGAATCGGCGAGAGAAGCAATAGCGGTTTTTTCACGGAAAAGAAGATTTTTCGGAATTGACTTTAAAGTAACGTCGGAAATAAAGATTTTTTTCATTTTTTTCTCCTTAAAATAAAAAATAGCCCTGCAACGCTTATGCGTTACAGGGACGAAAAATACGTTTCGCGGTACCACCCTGAATTACCGAAAAATCGGTCACTCGTTAAGACTCAATCAAGCCTTCTGTCATGATAACGGGACAAGCCGTAATTGCTTACACAGTCCGAGGACCTTCTGCAATTCTGCTCCGGAACGAGACTCACCTAAGCTTTTTGTACCGACTCACACCAAACTCGGCTCTCTTTGACAAAAGGGGAATAAGTGATAATTCCTTCAATGCATTTTTTTATGATACAAGATTATAGCACTACTTTTTTAGTTTGTCAATAGTTTTTTTATAATTTCTCCCTGCTTTTCGGTCATTTCCTTTTCGTCTGCTTCATTCATATGGTCGTAGCCGAGAAGGTGGAGAACCGAGTGAATGGTGAGATACGCTACCTCACGCTCTACCGAGTGACCGAACTCCTCTGCTTGCTCGGCGCACCTTGAAAAGCAGATAATAACGTCGCCGAGTAAAATAGCCTCTCCCGAGAAGGTGACTATCTCGTCCTCGTCGTCGAGGGTAGGGAAGGAGAGCACGTCGGTGACGCTGTCATTTCCTCGGAAATCTCGGTTGAGCGTCTTTATCTCGTCCTTGTCAACGAAGGTTACCGATACCTCGGCGGGACGGGGGAACTCCTCGAACAAAAGAGTTTCCTTCACCGCACGGCGCACGAGGGCGCGAAGGGCGGGGGTAAATGCTTTATCACTCGATTTATCTCTCGTATATACGACGTTTTTCATACTGTCTCCTTTAAAGCGTTTCTATCTTCGACGGCTTTAAAACGACCGCCTCTTTTTTTACTTTTAAGGGGTCGAAAACGAAGCGGCGGCAGCTGAAGTCGAGGGCGACTACCCCCTTGTATTTACAAAGCGCCGACTCCTCGTCGATGAGGCTTTTTCCGTTTTCGCATCTTGCGCATATCTTTTCGTCAAAATCTTTCTTTTTCACCGTCTCAACTCCTTTTCTCTATTATAAAACGAAAGAGCCGAATTTTCAAGTCTTTTTTTAAAAGAGGAAAAAAGAAGAAAGGGCGAGGACTGCGCCCGAGAGAAGCCTTGCACGAAGGTAGAGCCGAAGGGATACCGAGGGTGCGGATGCCGACACCTGCGAGAGCGCCGACACTCCACCCCACCCCACAAGGAAGGAGAGGAAGAGGGGGTAGGGGCGAAGGGAAAGCGTACCGCTTCCGAGCTCGGCGACGGCGGAAAGGAGAAGGAGAAGGGTTTTTGGAAGGAAGGAAAAGAGAGAGGAGAGAAAATTAAAAAAGAGAATACCCGCCGAAACGGTGAGAGAGGCGGACACCGCAGACGAGAGGGCTCTCGGAAAGGAAGGGGGAGAGGGTATGCCGTCACCGACGCTTTTCTCACTTTTCACTCCCCTCACCGTAAGGTAGGTGACGGTAAGGGATAGAAGGAAGGCGAAAAGCCCCGAGAAAAAGTCCTTCCCCGCCACCGCAACAACGAAGGCAGGAGAGGGAGCAGAGGCGAGCGCAAGCGCCTTTTCGGCTTCCTTCTCGGTGATTTTTCCACTCTTTAAAAGCTCCTCCACCTCGATGGCGGCGGCGGGAAAGCCCGAAAGGACACCTCGGAGAACGGGAGAGAGAAGAAGGTCGGAGAGAGAAAGGGAACGCCAGAGAAAGAGCCTCGAGAGAAAGGGCGGGAAGGATATCATTCTCGTTATTACCATCATTGGAAAGAGAGTGGCAATTACCACGTTTTTGACGGCGACGAGAGAGGTGTCAACCCACCCCGAAACGCTCTCGGGGAAGATTAAGAATATCAGGGCGGATATAACGAAAGGAAGTGTTAACATAGTTTAATGAATATTGAATAAGTCGGAGGCCAAGCGGTCTTAGGAAGACAAGGGTCTCTTACAACTCCTTGGCTCACAGAACGACATGGCTACGATCCGACTTGGTGTCAACCCACCCCGAAACGCTCTCGGGGAAGATTAAGAATATCAGGGCGGATATAACGAAAGGAAGTGTTAACATAGTTTAATGAATATTGAAT
>JAZQUE010000057.1:0-12870 GCA_045631145.1 Eubacteriales bacterium | reverse complement strand
CTTCGGCTCGATAAGCGGAAGCGTCGTGGCGAAGACCGACCTTCTCCTTCTCGACCGCTACGGCGAGGAGATTACCTCCGAAAGCATAAGACTCGGTACGAAATCGGTAAAGGTAACTCAGCCCGTCTACATTACCAAGGTGCTGCCTCTCGAAACCTCGCAGGCTTACGGAACCTTCGCAAGCACGCAGATAAGCTACACCATCACCCCCTCTCGTGTAGAGGTAAAGGGCGACCCTAAAATTCTCGGGGAGATGACCTCGATTCAGCTCGACCCGATAAACGAAAAGGCTATCGGCGAGACTCTCACCACGACGGTCAATACTCTCATCAAGGTACCCGAGGGTCTTGAGCTTATAACGCTTCAGAATACGGCGACGATTACGGCAAGGCTCAAGAACGTGAAATGCCACGAAATCGAAGTCACGCCCGAGGACATTAACGTCGTGGGTCTTCCAAGTGACTCGAAGATTGAATTCAAGAACATTGACTCGAAGATAATAGTTATAAATTCGACAAGCAAGGAGATTACCTTAAAAGACCTTTCCCTTACTCTCGACCTTTCGACGTATTCGACCTCGGGTCTTTACACCGTCTTTTTGACTCCTTCCTTCAAGAAGGATATTTCCTACGCTTATCTTCCTTATGCCAATTTCTCGGTAACCTTTGAGCTTACCCACAAGGAGGGCTAAACCATTCGTCTTTTAGTTAAAAATATAAAATGCTCTTACCTTTCGTCGGAGAGTGAGGCTATCGCCTCCGCTCTCCGACGTTACGGTATTAAATATTCCTCCTTCTCGGTTTACAAAAAATCGGTGGATGCGAGAAGGAAGGACGACATTAAATTCGTCATAACCGCACTCGTCGAAGCCGATGGGGGCTTTCTAAAGGAGTGCCCCGATATTACGGTTTTTGAGGAAAGCGAATATCCGCCGGAGGCTCTTACGGCAGTACCGAAAAAAGAAATGCTTCATCCTGCCGTTTGTGGCTTCGGGCCTTCGGGAATGTTCCTTGCTCTTATGCTCGCAAGGCTTGGCTACGAGCCGATAGTTTTCGAGCGAGGCGAGGATATCGAAAAGAGAAGCCGTACGGTTGACCTTTATCTTACGACGGGTGTTCTTTCGGAAAGCTCGAACATTCAGTTCGGCGAGGGTGGTGCGGGTGCTTTCTCCGACGGAAAGCTCATCACGAGAGTAAACGACAGACGAACATCCTTTATACTTCGCACTCTTTTTGAAAAGGGTGCGCCCTCCTCTATTCTCACCGAGGCAAAGCCACACGTCGGTACAGACAGGCTTCGTGAGGTTGTAAAGAATATACGAGAGGAAATAAAGGAAAAGGGCGGTAAGATTTTCTTCTCGTCGCAGGTGACCGACGTTGAAGAGCGTGAAAACGAAGTAATACTCGAAATCAACAAAAAAGACCTTTTCTCTGCTCCCGCCGTTTTTATTGCGACGGGTCACAGTGCACACGACACCTACAAGATGCTACTGAAAAGAGGTATCTCTCTTCAGGGCAAGGACTTTTCGGTGGGTGTCAGAATCGAGCATTTAAGAGAGGACGTCGAGTATTCGATGTACGGAGACGCGGTGACGTCGGGAAGGCTTCCTCACGCCGAATACTCGGTATCCTACCGAGAAAACGGCAGAGGTGTTTACTCCTTCTGTATGTGTCCCGGTGGGCTCGTTATGGCATCGGCATCCGACAAGAATTCTATCGTCACCAACGGTATGAGCTATCACGCACGAAACGAGGTAAATTCGAACTCGGCTCTTGCGGTGTCGGTGCTCTCCTCCGACTACGGCACGTCCCCGCTTGATGCAATCGAATATCAAAGAAAAATCGAGCGTGCCGCCTTTGAAGTCGCAAAAAACGGCGCAGCGCCCTGCCAGACGGTAGGCGACCTTCTCGACGGAAGGAAAACCGTGAGCTTTACAAAAATAAAGCCGACCTACCCTCACGGAGTTGTAGGATGCGACCTTGAAAGGCTTCTGCCGACGGGTGTTTCCTCACTTCTCAAGACGGGACTGCGCAAATTCGGCAGCTACCACTCATTTTTCAGAGAAAAAAATGCGCCTCTCACGGGCGTCGAAACGAGAACCTCATCCCCAGTCAGAATTCCGAGAGACGAAAGGCTTCGTGCCGTCGGCTTCAAGAGAATTTACCCCGTCGGCGAGGGTGCAGGCTGGGCAGGCGGTATAACGAGCGCCGCACTCGACGGACTGAGGGCTACCGAAAGCTATATACTTGGAGAAAAATATGAAAAGTAAAGGTACAGTTTTAAAGCTTGACGGCGACTACGCTATCGTCGGAGTGAAGCGTCACACTGCCTGCGACACCTGCAGAGCAAAATGCGGAGGACATTGTGACAAGGCAGCGACTGTTGAAACGAAGGTAAAGAATACCCTTAACGCAAAGGTCGGCGACAGAGTAGTTCTATACACCGAGACCTCTGCGGTGCTCGGCTTTGCATCGGTCGTTTTTTTGCTTCCTCTAATTCTCGCTCTTATCGGATATCTTATTCCGCTGTTTTTAAACCTGAATAGTAAGGTATCTATTATTATTTCTGTTTTATTTTTCTTTTTGAGCTTCCTTATCGTTTATCTCGTTTGGGGTAAAAAGGAAGTGAATGAAAAAATCATTATGTCGGAAATTGAGGTAAAAAATGACTGAAAGTGAAAAATACATTTTAGAAGCCCTTGACGAAATGAAGATAGACTACAAGGTCTACCGCCACACAGAAAGAAACACTATTGAGGAAAAGGCGGCGCTCGACGAGGAGCTTGGAATAAAAGCGAAGCACTGCAAGAACATTCTTCTCACCGACAGAAAGAAGGAGCGCTTCTATCTTCTCGTGATGCCCTTTGAAAAGACCTTCAGGACGGCAGAGGTGTCGAAGGAGCTCGGCTCGTCGAGGCTCAGCTTTGCGCCCGAGGAAATGCTCTTCGAGCTTTTAAACTGTCACTCGGGCTCACTCGGTACTCTTGCGCTTCTCTACGACCGAGAAGCTCGTGTAAAGCTCGTTCTCGACCGAGACCTGCTCTCGACGACGGGACTGTGTATGCATCCGAGTGTCGAGACTACCACCGTTACAATAGAGCTTTCGGAATATCTCGAAAAGCTACTTCCCGCCCTTGATCACTCACCTACCTTTGTCACGGTAACGATGAAGGACGCATAAAATACTAAGGGTGATAATATGAAAAAAGAAACACGCTCCGAAAAAACCGGAGCGTTTTATATTTGGCTTGACCACAAAGATGATTTTTATAAAAAAAACACAGAGTATCTCGACGCTCTCGGTGTGCCGACGAGAAGACGGCTATACGTTTCCCGTCACTCTCCTACCGTCATTGCACTTTTGACCGAAAGCCAGAGAAAAAAGGTAAAGGATATTTCACGCTATCCCTTCGATATTCCCGAAAAAATGTCAGACGAGGTAACGCTTGGTCAAATAAATGCGGGCTCTCAAAGCGGTACGAATTCTCCCGAATATTCTCTTTTCGGAGAAGGGGTGACACTCGGGGTGATAAGCGCAGAAAATCTCACCTTCGACCCTCTTGCCAAAAGTCTCAAAAACAAGAATATCGTTTCCTTTCCGTCTATTATTCCGCCGAAAATCGACCGTCATCCTACCGCCGTTATAGCGACTGCCGCAGGAAACGAAGCAGAGGCGGAGGGGATAGAATTTTTCGGAGTTGCAAGGGACGCCGAGGTCTTGTTTGCACCCACATATTCTTCAAAAAACGTATACGATGCGATAGAAAGAATGGTGGAGAGGGGGGAAAGGGTAATAAATTACAGTGCGGGAATTTATCACGACGGGGTGAGAAACGATTTTGACAGACAGATAGACAGGCTCATTTTAAACGGTAACTTTCTTTTCATCTCAGCCGCAGGTAACTACGAAAGGCTTGCAAGTCCCGCCAAGGCGTACAATGCCCTCGCCGTCGGAAATGCCGACACAAAGAGTTCGCCGACACTCCCCCTTCCCCCGCCCTACGCTATGTCAGACGGCTCTGCCTTTTTAGCTTCCCCTCAAAAGCCCGAGATTTCGGCACCGGGAGAATACATCGGCTTCGTTGACAGAAACGGGAATGCCGACTTCGAAAGCTTCGGCACGAGCTTCGCTACCCCCTTCGTCAGCGGAGTTGCGCTTCAGCTTCTTTCGCTGAAAAAAGACATATCCTATCTCACCCTCAAGGGTATTATTCTCTCGTCGGCAAACGGAGAGCTGATTTCACCCGACGAAAACCCAGAGGTTGCTCCTTTTATAAGAGAAAGAAGCGGTTACGGGCTTCTTGATGCTCTTGGGGCGGTAAACGTTTTAGAAAATGCCGATATAACCGAGGGGCGACTTGACGGAGCTTTCGAAAAAAGCGTGTCGGGAGAGATGCTTTTCTTCATTTTCGAGCTTGACGAGGAAGAAAAAATTCCCCGCCTTTTTGTAGACGGGGAAGAAAGAGAACTGAACCTTCAAACCTCGATTCTTATAAAGGAACGGATAACCCGCGTGAGAATAGAGGGAGAGGGCGGCTGCCGTTTTTCTCTTATAGTGCTATGAAGCCTTTTTTTCGAGGTTTTCTATTCGGTGCTCGCAAACCTTATTTCTTATTTCGAGCGCCGACATACGCTCTACGAGATTGTTGTGCTTATCGACCTTTTCCTCAAGCTTGGTGAGACGGTACTTGACCATCTTCTGTGAAGAAATTACACCTCCGAAGGAGCCGAGGGCGCTGCCGATAATACCGATTATTGCAATTATAATTCCTTCAGTAAGTATCATCGACGTCGCCGTTTCCTCTTGCTATATCCACCGACGTTTCGGCGAAGATATAGGCTATAAGCGAACCGCAGGAGGTGAGAAGTGCGGTTATGGTTGTTATATCGTTTTCGGGCATTTTAAAGAGCACGAGTATCGGTGCTATAAAGCCCGCAAGTCCTGCCCAGAATTTGCGGGATAAAAGCTTTTGTTTCAAATTCATATTTTTTCTCCTTTTAATTTTTTATTTATTTCAGAAAGGGTTTCTGTCAGACTTTTTTTATAAAATACAGTAGTTTTTCCGTCGGCGCTCACCTCGACGCCCGACACTCCCTCGGGAAGCTTCATCGGAGGAAGGCTCTCGACCTTCTCCTTTAAGGTAGGATAGACCACCTCGAAGGGTGCGTTCTCCTTCAGAAAGGCACGAAGCGCTTCGGCGCTATCAAAGGAAGTAAAGAATAAAAGCTCACCCTTTACGAATACCTCCTCGCCGTAAAGAAGACTTGAAGCTCGACCGATAGGCTCGCCGTTACCCGACGTTTCAAGCAAAACTGCAAAAAGCGTTCCTTCTTCGATAATCTCGGCGTTATCCGAAACCGTGACCGAAGTGAGCCGTCTTATCACCTTCGTTTCTTCGCCATTCATCTCGATTGTATCAGACACCTCGCCGACCTGAAGGAGAGGAGAAGACAAAAAGAGCGTTTCCCCCGTAGCTTTATTTTCGATTGTATTTTCGCCTATAAGGAATTCGTCGCTTTCTACCGCTTCGGTAATGAAGAAGGGCTCACTCTTTTCAAGCGCTTCTATTCTTTCTCTCATATCCTTCATTTCATCTAAAAGCGTTTCCTCTCTCAAGGCTCTCATCTTTTCGGAGGTGCTTCGAGCGCTTTCAATTAGTTTTCTCTCACGCTCCGCATCCCGTCTTTCCTCTTCTCTTTTCTCACGCTCTCTTTCTGCAATAGCCCTTGCTCTTTCAAAAGAATCTCGTTTAGCTTCAAAAACGTCAAGGTCGCTATTCTTCGAGGTAAGTATTTTTTCGGTATCCTTTATTTCCTTGAATGCCACTCCGACGGCATCAAGCGCACCCGAAACGTTGGCGAGAATATCTTGGCACTCCGTAAGTATTTTTTTCATTTCACTGCTCTTTTTCTCGGCTATCTCCGAGCACCTGAGCGAGACGGCTTCGGCTTCCTTTACTCTTCTTTCGGCACTTTCGCACCTTCCCTTCAGATAGAGAACCTCTGCAACGTATTTTGAGTAGGCGTCGTCAGGGACGCTCGGAGTGCTTCCGCCGTCAACGCTCCCCTTTACGGTAAAGCGCTTTTTCTCGGTGGTTGCAACTACCCCCTCGCCGTTCACTCCGACAAGGCTCACCTCCACCTTCCCCTCCCGAAGTAGCTCTCTCGGAAGGTAATAGACCTCACCGTCTTTCACGTCGGCGGTATCGTAGACCTTATTCTCTCCCTCTCTTTTGAAGCGTACCGTCTTTATAAGCTCCCGCCACGCACTATCGGTCTTTATCTCCAAGGTAGCGAAGTCTACTGCACCCTCTGCGATAACTCCTCCCTCAAGCTTTAAGGACTGTCCCCGAACTTTTAAAATCATATTTATTCCCCCTTCTGTTATTAGTATATACTGACAAGGTCTGCCATGCAATGACAACCTTCTGCCAACTTTTTTGGGGGTTGATTTGAGGCTTAAATTATGGTATAATAGGACATTATGAAGATAAGTGATAAATTAAAGCTAGTCCCGTCGTTATGGGACGATTTAAAAGAAAACAAGCCGAACGTCGTCCTCTACGGAATGGGCGACGGCGCAGTTAAGCTACTGAAAATTCTCGATACACTCGGAGTAAAGTGCGTGGGCATTTTCGCAAGCGACGCTTTCGTCAGGCATCAGGAGTTTATGGGCTATATAGTAAAGAGCCAAAGCGAGCTTGAGGAGGAGCTCGGTGACTTCACCGTTCTTTCGGCGTTTGCGACCAGGCTCAACGAGGTAATGGAGAACTTCAAGAAGATTTCTCTTTCTCACACGCTTCTCATTCCCGATATCAACGTATCGGGCGACTACCTTGAGCTTTTCGACAGAGCGTTTCTCGAAAAATTCGCCGACCGAATAGATGCGGTCGATAATGCTCTCGACTCTTACGGAAGGGCATTTTTCGAGGCGCTCCTTTCCTTCAAGTTAAGCGGAGACATCTTCTATCTTGAGAAAATCGAAGCTCTTCGTGAGCTTGCCGTAATTCCCTTTAATGCCGATGCGGTAGAATCGTTTGCCGATTTCGGTGCTTATACGGGGGACACTGTAAAAGAAGCTCTCTTTCTTTACCCGAGGATGAAGAGGGCTGCCGCCTTTGAGCCCGACCCGAGAACCTTCAAGAAGCTTCTCAAAAACACCGAAAATATCGGTATTGAGGTAACGGCTATAAACGCTCTTTTATGGGATGAAAATAACACGCTCGCCCTCCGCGCAGGGGGTGCGATGAACACCATTATAGAAGAAAACGTACTTCTTGACGAGGGGCTTCAGAAAAAGAAGCTCGTCGAGGTGAAGGCGGTGAGGGGGGACGATGCACTACCCTTCATACCCGACCTTATAAAGATGGACGTTGAGGGGTGCGAGGAAAGGGCGATTGAAGGCACAAAAAAAATAATAGAGGACTACTCCCCTATTCTTCGAGTTTCTATTTATCACAACCACCGTGATATTTTTACCCTTTACGAAAAAATATCCGCCCTGAATGGCGGATACTCATACACCCTCAGGCAGAAATGCCGTTACATTCCTGCCTGGGACGTTGAACTCATTGCATTAAAAAATACGAATGACGGATAAAGCCCTTATTCCCTTTTCTTCGAGCTTCGCTATGCGGGCTTTGCACTCGGAGTAGGACATTTTCTCGGTTTCGATGGAGATTTCTCCATCTGCCTCATCAAGAATCTTCGCTTCAAAGAGCTCTTCAACGGGCTCTTTTTCGTTTGTCTCAAAGGCAATATAGTACTTATCCTCGACGTCCTCTGCCTTAACGAGAAAGCCCTCGGGGGTGTCGCTCGGAGCGCACCACGAAACGTCGAGACCGCCCGTCTTAATAACGTCGAGTATATCTGCGACCATAGCCGATGCGGTGGGAAGCATACCTGCACCTCTGCCCGAGAGCGTGACCTCGCCGACTGCGTTTCCGTTAACTGCCACTGCGTTGAAAACGTCGTCTATCTTCGAGATTACTCGCTCACCCGAAACGATGAAGGGGGCTACCATTACACTGAGGCTGTCGCCTATCTTCTTGCATCTTCCGAGAAGCTTTATCGCAGCACCGAGCTTTTCTGCAACCTTGACGTCGCGGTTGCGGATAGCGGTAATTCCCTCGGTGTAGACCTTGGTGGAATCAACTCCGCATCCGTAGACGATATCGGCGAGAATACAAATCTTTCGGCAGGTATCAACTCCGTTGATATCATCCGAGGGGTCGTGCTCGGCATAGCCCTTCTCCTGCGCCGATTTGAGAGCAGTTTCAAAGCTTTCGGAATACTTATTCATCATCGTGAGTATATAATTAGTAGTGCCGTTGAGAATACCGCAGACAGAATCTATCTCGTTTGCGGCAAGGCATCTTGCGATAGGACGGATAACGGGAGTACCACCTCCGACGCTCGCCTCAAACATATAGCCGACGCCGTTTTCCTTCGCAGTACGAATAAGCTCGTGACCGAACTTTGCGACTACCTCCTTATTCGAGGTGACGACGTTCTTGCCCTTTTTGAGAGCGTCAAGAGAGAAATCAACCGCAGGGTGTGCGCCTCCCATACATTCGACCACGACGTTTACATCGGGGTCGTTCATAATGATATTTATGTCGTGTACGACGAGCTTTTCCCAAACGGTGTTCGGAAACTCACGCTTATCAAAAATATATTTTACGGCAATAGGTTCGCCGAGAGCCTTTTCAAGCGACTTATTATTCATACGAATAACCTCGCCCACTCCCGAGCCAACTACTCCAAAGCCAAGTATCGCTACGTTAATCATGTCTGTTCCTCCAATACATATTTAACTTATTTTAGCATATTAATTTCAGTTTTTCAATAGCAAAAAGGATAAAAGAATGTATTTAGCATTTAAAAAACACAAAAAAACGCTGTTATCGGCAGTTTTTCTTCTTCTTTTTTATCTTGCGGTCAAGGTGATGGGGGCAGTCGTCGTGCCTCTCGTCTTCGCCTTCGCGCTCTCTTACCTTTTAAAATCACCTGTGAATTTTCTCGATAGCCGTATGAGGATACCGAAAAAGCTGTCCTCTCTACTTCTTCTTTCCTCTCTCTTTATTGCGGTGTCGGCTACGGTTTCGGCGATAGGGGTGAGGCTTTTCTCGGAGCTCGACACCTTTCTCGAAGCATTAAAGGATATCGGTATTCCGTTAAACTCTGTTTTAGAAGGTGTGCCAAATATAATCGGCGGTCTTTCATCGGTGGGAAGGGCATTTCCGAAGGGGGTAATAAGTCTTACTGTTTTCATTTTTTCGGCTTTTTACTTTACTGCCGAGCATAACGCCGTTTTGTCTTATATCAAATCAAAGGACTTTTCCTCGCATCTTTTCGGAGTGATAGAGGGTGTCTTTTCGGGGTGTGTCAGAGCGTACGCCCTTCTCTTTCTTTTCACCTTCGCCTCCCTTTCACTCGCCTTTTCGGTAATGAAAATAAGCTTCGCCTTCGTCCTCGCTCTCGCCGTTTCGCTCTTCGATATTCTGCCTCTCGTCGGTACGGGGACGGTGCTCATTCCTTGGGCAGTATACGCCTTCTTTTCGGGCAGGCGGGGAGAATGTGTTTTTCTCATTTCGGTCTTTCTCTTTATAACGATTATAAAGGAGCTTCTTGAGCCGAGGCTTCTCGGAGGCTTTGTTGGGCTTCATCCCCTCGTTTCCCTTCTCTCTGTCTCCTCGGGGTATCTGTTGATGGGGGTTTTCGGTGCTTTTTTCGTGCCTTTGTCGGTATGTATAATAAGAGAAGCCCGAGCATCGGGCTCGGGCTAGACGTTATTCGGTAAACTCGTTTTGTGTCCCTTCAGGTGACTGTCCTCGCTGAACGCCACGAGCGACCATCTTCCGTTTTCTCGCTCTAAAACGGTGACCGAGGCATTTGAGGGCCACTCCACCTTTTCCATTTCGGAAACGTCACCGTATTTAACAATGGTGACGGCGCTTCTTATCGAGGTTGCGTGAGATGCGACGAGGA
Source organism: Eubacteriales bacterium (assembly GCA_045631145.1). Classification (GTDB taxonomy): domain Bacteria; phylum Bacillota; class Clostridia; order Oscillospirales; family SIG627; genus RGIG6353. The sequence continues at coordinate 2,881 of JAZQUE010000057.1, read as the reverse complement.
CGGTTTTGCCCTCGTTTTCGAGTGCTACTCGCTCGAGCGCCGAAAATATTCTCTCGCCAAGCCCCCTCACCGACTCACCGCCCGTACAAACAGCGTTTCCGATGTCCTCGTACCAGACTGCGAAGTCCTCGGGGTAGAGTTTCGGGAGATCGTCGAAGACCTTGCCGTCCCATTCCCCTGCATCTATTTCACGAAAGCTTTTGTCGGGCGTTACCTCAATTCCGAGGCGGTCGGCAATATGTCCTGCCGTAAAAAACGCACGCTTTAAGTCGCTTGAATAAACTCTGTCTACCTTATAGTTTTCGGCAATATATTCGGCGGTGAGCTTCGCTTGAAGATGTCCGTCCTCGTGAAGGTCTGCGTCGAGATGTCCTGCAAAGATATTCTCGGTGTTCGCCATACTTCTGCCGTGTCTTATCAAAATAACTCTCGTCATATTTACCTCATTTTTTCGTTAAATTATAGCTTTCCTCGAGGATAAGCTTTATCGTTTCGTCGTCGGCGGTGTCAAGGAGCACCGACACCCAATGAACCTTATTCATATGATAGGCGGGATAAACGCCACGAGGTCGCCCGAACACCAAAAGCATATCCTCGGAATACTTCATATTTACCACCGTTGAAACCTCAAGACTGTCAAGCCCGAGCTTCGACTTCGGGATATCCATAACGAGAGCAAACCATTTTTTATGTCTTTTGTGCCTGAATGTTGCGGTGTCCTTATCCTTCGTCTTCGTAAACGGATAGTCGGGCTCTACGTCGTATTCCTCAAAAACGTAAAGAAAAAATTCCTCTTTCGTCATATCGTCACCTTTTATTTCTGCTACGGTTTACAGTTTCCGCAGGGTGAGTATCCTTTGGAAACAAGAGCCTCTCTGTCGCCGTTATAGGTTTCCTTATTCTTTTCGCTCATCGCTTTTACGCTGCGGCAGTCGGAATAGTGGAATTTTTTCGTGCTCGTATTGAGGATATAGGTAGAAGAAACAGGCTCTTCTTCAGGCACTGTGGGTTCTACGTATGTATTTTCTTCTCTGAAGTCAGGTGCCGTTAACGTATCGGCATCTGCATTTCTTGTGACGGAGAAGATGACGGTTTTGCCGTCGCTCGTGCATTTTATATCCCCTTGCAAATCGGTTCTAAAAACCTTGACGTCGGCGTCGTGAAGACGACTGAGGACTTCATCTGTGGGATGTCCGTAGGTGTTTCCCCCGCCAACCGAAATAACTGCGTATTCGGGCATTACTTCACGAAGGAAAAGATAAGAGGTTGAAGTTTCGCTTCCGTGATGTCCGACCTTCAAAACGGTAGACGACAAGTCGGAGTCAGAATTTACAAGCACTTCCTCGACAGCTCTTTCGGCATCTCCCGTAAAGAGAAAGCTGGTTTCACCGTAGGTGATTTTGAGGACGATAGACGTATTATTCGTGTCCTCCTCGGTGTTAACGGCGAGTATTTTTACCTCGGCGCTCCCGAGCTCAAAAATATCGTTAACAGACGGAACGGTGAGCTCCTTCTTCTGTTCCTCCACGTACTTAACAAGGTTTTCGAAGGTTTCGCTTTCATAGTAGGTTACGGGAGAAAAGACAGTTCCGACGGTTGCGTAGTTCAAAGCACCCGCAAGACCTCCTATATGGTCCTCGTGGGCGTGGGTGGCGACGATATAGTCAAGGTGGTTTATACCGTTATTCTTCAGTACCGTGTAAATAACGTTCGAGTCTCCCCTGTTGCCACCGTCGATAAGCATCGACCTTCCGTCGCAAAGAACGAGCGCCGAATCTGCCTGCCCCACGTCGATAAAGAGTATTTCAAAGGTGGAGCTGACAGGAAGCTCTGTGCTTTCACTTTCTATATTCTGATTAGTCTCGGTGTTACTCGGCAGGTCGGACGGCAACTCTACACAACCGACTGCAAACAAAAGAAGAGCGAGCAATAGCAATAACAATATTTTCGTCTTTTTCATAAATCAGTCTCCTTAGTCAATAGCTCTAAATTATTCTACTCTGTTTTTTATATTTTTATTAATGCGCTCTTAGCTCCCAAAAAGCAAGCGCTCCTGCAGTGGCGACGTTGAGGGAATCTACACCGTTGTGCATAGGTATCTTTGCAACATAGTCGCAGGCTTCGATGGTTTTTTCTTTAAGCCCGTCGCCCTCTGTACCGAGGACTATCGCAAGCTTTTCTTCCTTCTTCAAGGTATCATCGTCTATCCATACGCTGTTTTTTGAAAGTGCCATAGCAACCGCCTTGAAGCCGTGAGAATGAAGCTTGTCTATTCCTCCGTCGTATAGCTCCTCCGAAAGAAAAGCCCAAGGTATCTGAAAAACGGTGCCCATACTCACCCTGACTGTTCGACGAACGAGAGGGTCGGAGCAGGATGGCGTGAGTAGGAGGGCATCGATACCAAGTGCCGCCGCCGAGCGAAAGATAGCACCCATATTGACGGCATCGACGATGTTTTCGAGAACGGCTACCCGTTTTGCACCCGTCAGCACCTCTTCGAGAGCGTGAGCCCTCGGACGCTTCATTGCGGAATGCATACCTCGGGTGAGAGCGTATCCCGTAAGGGAGGACAGAAGCTCTCTGTCGGCAACGTATATCGGTATATCTCCAAGCCTCTCTTTCATACCGTCGGTCAGAGAGCCTTTCTCGCAAAAGAGTGAAACACACTCAACTCCCGCATCGAGTGCGGTTTTTATAACGTTCGGACTTTCTGCAATAAAAAGTGCATTATCGGGGTCAAGTCTGTTTCGCAGTTGCGTTTCGGTGTATCGCAGATAAACGTCGAGCTCGGGCGCACCGAGGTCTTTTATTTCAATAACTCCCATTTTTTCTCCGTTAAACTCGTTTTTTATTCATCTCAATATAGCATAAATAGACCTTG
>JAZQUE010000056.1:0-2846 GCA_045631145.1 Eubacteriales bacterium | reverse complement strand
TTGCCGTCTGCCGCCTTTTCAAAGGCTTCGAGGCTACGGAGCTTTATTACTGCTTCCGACGGAGTTGCCTCGTTGATACGCTTGATACCCTCGGCGGTTGCTTCCTGTACTTTAAGGATAGCCTCGGCTTCACCCTCTGCCTTTCTGATACGCGCTTCCTTTTCGGCTTCGGCGAGAAGTATCTGCTGTTGCTTCTGGGCTTCGGCATCGAGAATCATTGCCTGCTTTTTACCCTCGGCAGTAAGGATATCCGCCGCCTTCGTACCCTCGGCGATGAGTATCTTCTCTCGTCTTTCACGCTCCGCCTTCATCTGCTTTTCCATAGCGTCCTGAATTTCCTTGGGGGGAATAATATTCTTGAGCTCAACTCTGTTTACCTTGATTCCCCAAGGGTCGGTCGCTTCGTCGAGAGTGTTTCTCATTCGTGAGTTTATAAGGTCGCGGGAGGTGAGGGTGGCGTCGAGCTCAAGCTCACCTATAATATTACGGAGAGTCGTCGCCGTAAGGTTTTCTATCGCAAAATTCGGGCTTTCAACGCCGTAGGTATATAGCTTACAGTCGGTAATCTGATAGAAAACGACGGTGTCTATTCTCATTTTTACGTTATCCTTCGTAATAACGTCCTGAGGCTCGAAGTCGGAAAGCTTCTCCATAAGAGAAATCTTGCGTCTTATTCTGTCGATAAAGGGAACGGTCATATGAATTCCCGTTGACCAGGTGGCGTGATATGCGCCGAGTCTTTCGATAACGTATGCCTGAGCCTGAGGAACGATACGGATATTCGAAATAAGTATTGCCGCAATAACTATAAGAAGAATGATAATTGTCGGTAGCATTTTATTACCTCACTTTTCAATTTTTTTAATTACGAGCTTTACGCCCTCGATAGCAAGCACCTCTACGGTGTCTCCCTTGACAATTTTTTCACCGTCGCCGACGGCAGTCCATACCTGCCCCGACACCTTGACTTGTCCTTTAAAGTTAATATCGTCAATATCCTCGGTTACTATACCGATTTTTCCGATAAGGGCATCGGCGTTTGTGGAAACGACCTTCTTTTTCAGTTTATCTTCAAGCTTTTTCCTTAAAGTGATAATAGAAATAAGAGATAAAACAAAGAAAATTATTACCTGAATTCCAACCGACACCTTAAAGAAGGACAGCACTATGGCAACTATCGCCGAAGGGATAAACCAGATTGCCGTAAGCGACGCAGTAGACGCTTCGACAACGAGAGCTATAATTACGACGAATATCCACAGATATGTCATATAACTTCCCATAACAATCTCTCCTTTCTTTTACAGTATACCATAAAATTATACGTTTGTAAATAGCGATAGGTGATTGACATAGGAAGAAATATTTAGTATAATTATTTCATATAATTAAATTTAAAGGTAGAAAAAATGGCTAAAAGACAGAATAAAAAAGCGGACAACAAAAAGAAAGAAGAAAAGGTACAGCAGAAGAAGGGCTATAACCCTCCGAGTGAGGTGAGGCTCTCTCTTATGCCCTATTTCCTCGTGCTCGTTGCCTTCTTCCTCCTTCTTTGCATATTTGCGACCTCGTTTACGGGAGTAGTCGGAAAATATCTCAAGATGGCACTTGCGGGACTTTTCTCGTGGGGTATCTATTTTATCCCCGCGCTTCTCGTTGCGCGTGCATTCCTCTATCGAAAAGAAGCTACCTCTCGCTTTTCGTCGAAGGGCTGGATAGTTTCCTTCTTATTCGTTGTAGCAATTGCAGGTATCGTTGCCACCGCAAAGAGTCAGACGGCAGGCTTCAACCCCATCGAGCACTTTAAATCTGCTCTCACAAGTGAGGGGCACATAACGACGGGCTCTCTTTTCGGAGGACTTCTCGCAAACGCTCTCGCTCCCCTTATCGGTAAAATTCCTACCTTTATCGTGCTTGGACTTGCCACCCTCGTGCTCCTTCCCGTCACCGTCGGAAAAACTCCGATGGACTTCGCAAGATTTATCGTTAAGATAATGAAGAAATCGAAGGAAAAGAGCGACGAAATGAAGCGCTCGAGAGAGGAATACTTCGACAAGAAGGAAAAGGAAGAAACCGAAAAGGCACGCCTTGAGGAAAAGAAAAAGGCTCCCGTCCTTGAAGAAGAAATCGAGAAGGTCGAGGAGGAGCGTCCCCCCATTGAGGAGGATGACGACATCACCGACACCCACGTCATAGATATTACCGAAAAGAAGACCGAGCTTCAGGAGATTTTCGGAAAGAAGGAAGACCCCGAGATATCCGAGAAATTCACCCCCGACGAGGACGAGGTGCTTGAGGAAATGGCGGAGACTGCCGACATTTCGGGCGAGCTTGAAAGCGAGGTCGAGGAAATTGAAATCGGGGAGGATACAGACGAGTCTGTCCCCGAATACGTATTCCCGCCCGTTCACCTTCTCACGAAGGGTACTCCTCCGACGGCGTCGATGAACGCCGAATACGAGCAGACGGCGAAAAAGCTCGTTGATGCTCTCGCTTCCTTCGGTGTAAAGACGAAGCTTCTCAATATTGCGAAGGGCCCCACCGTCACACGCTACGAGCTTCAGCCCGAGACGGGAGTCAGAGTCCGTTCCATCAGAAACCTTGCAGACGATATTTCACTTTCCCTTGCCTCAAAGGGCGTTCGTATTGAAGCACCCATTCCGGGAAAAGAGGCGGTTGGAATCGAAGTCCCGAACAAGACCACCTCTGTCGTAAACATCCGCACTCTCCTTGAGAGCTCGCAGTTTGAAAACGCAAAGAGCCGTCTTACCACCTGTCTCGGTATGGACGTTGCGGGTAACCCCGTTTACTGTGATATTGCAAAGATGCCCCATATGCTTATTGCG
>JAZQUE010000055.1:0-3482 GCA_045631145.1 Eubacteriales bacterium | reverse complement strand
GATGTATCCCTCGTTACCCGCAATGATGACAGGCACACCCGCCGCCATCGCCTCGAGAGCCGAGCGTGAAACGCCCACAAAGGCGTCGGAGGACGCAACGAATTTGTTTATATCAACCCTCGCGCCCGTAAGCTTTATAATGTCCTTCCCGAGCGAAAGATTTATCTTGTCAACGTGTGCCTTGAGCCTCGCGAAGTCGTCGCCGTCGCCGACAATAACGAGCTCTGCATTCGGCTTTATTTTGAGAATTTCGGGCATCGCCGAGGCAACCATATATGCCACCGCGCTTCTGGATGCGTCCATACGGCTGACGTAGAGAATTCTGTACGCCCCGTCGGTAAGAGAGAATTCCTCCTTTATGTCCGACCAGTCAATGTCTTTTGAAAACTTTTTCGTGTCAATGCCGTTTATGGTGGTGGAAATGTTGTCCGACCAAACGCCGTAATTCTTGATGAGGTATTCTTTTATGTCGTCACTGACCGCAATCGTCTTTTCGCCCCAGTTTGCAAGCCTTTTCCAAAGAGGCGTGATTTTAAATACCCAGTGCGCCGTAGTCACGAAGCGGAAGGTGTAGCGCTTTGCAAGAAGACCGCAAACGTAAGCGGGAATTCTTGCGTGAGCGTGTACGATATCGAAATTTTCTTCATCGAAAAGCTTTTTCAGCGAGAAATAGCTTTTGAAAAAGCAGGAGGGCTTCTTTGAGTGAAGGGGAATTTTTACGTGTCTTATTCCATTTTCCTCAAGCTCTCTTTGATATACGCCGCCGTTTGAGGTGACTACTATCTCGTGCCCCATATAGCGAAGCGCCTTCGAAAGCTCAACGACGTGCGTCTCCGCACCGCCTATTTCAAGCCCCATAAGAGCCATAAGTATCTTCATTTTTCTTCCTCACAGATGATTTTAACGCTTTTTGTTATTGCTGAAATAAGATAATGGAGCTTTATTACTGCAAGCACCGCATCGTAGGCGCTAAAGCTCTTTATCGAGATAAGGTCGGGGAAAACCGATTGTGAAGCGAGAGGAATGAGAGCAAGGTAAGAGGGGAGAAGCGCACCTTCATCACCGCTTACTTCTTTTCCCTCTGCAAGTAGCATAAACGCTACCGCACCAAGCGCAATAACGGCGGAAAAGCCGTTGTAGGTGTTCGCATATATAGACTGCTCAACGAACATATAAATAATTACCGAAACTACCGAAAGGATGGGAAAAGCATTAAAGAGAATAAGAGAGCGCTTGTTTACGAAAGCGAAGAAAAGGTAATATACTGCGCTAATTAATGCCGTTACTACCGCAAGGTAGATAGCCGCCTTCTCGATTATCGTGTCATAGCTGAGGGTACTATAGGCAAGTATTGCGAATAAAGCGAAGGACACCGAAAGGAAAAACGAAAGTATCCTCGAAAATACACCCTCGTGTAAAGCGCCTACCTTGAACTTTAAATTCTTCTTCATAAAAATAAGAATAAGAACAAAAATGAGAAGCGCAATATAGTAAGCGGTCGCAAGGGGGCGACTAGTGAAAAAGCCCGAGGAAAAATCGTAGCCTTTCGTCAGAAGAAGTATTCTTAAAACGGTGAAAATTACCGCCAAAGCGAGCGAGCTTATAAGGAGGATGAGGGGTTTCTTTGCTTTTTGCATATTTTTCTGCCTTTCGGTTAATACTTTCGTGAACTTCAGTATAAATATATTATATATGATTATTCTAAAAAGTCAAATGTATTATGGAAAAGTTTTCAAATAATTATAAGGAGAAGCTATGAAAAATTCAGTCTACGCTCTGATTTTTGCCCTCGCCGTTTTTTTGAATGCCGTCTGTATTATTACCCTCGCCTCCGAGCGCACCACCTCCGATACGGTAGCGTCAAAGAGCCTCACGCTTGAAGAAGCGTCGGTTAAATCTTCCCCCCTCAACGAGCCGACTGACAGAGCAGTAGAAGTCGTGACACCCGAAATAAAGCTAAAGCTCGAGAATGGGGAAATAGTCACCCTAGATATCGAAGACTACGTCGAAGGGGTAGTAGCAGGGGAGATGTATCCTTCTGCTCCAATAGAGGCACTGAGGGCTATGGCGGTCGCCGCCCGAACCTACGCCTTGTATATGGCGGCGGAAAACGAGGAGAAAGACTTCCACCTGACGACGAGCGCCTCCTCTCATCAGGCGTACCGAAGCTTTGACGAAAACGACGGCGCTTATGAAAACGTCAGGAAAGCCGTCGAAGAAACGAAGGGCGAGGTCGTGACCTACGGGGGAGATATTATACTCGCCCTCTATCACGCCTCCAGCGCTGACTCTACCGAGGACTGCGAAAACGTCTTTATCGAAGCTCTACCCTACCTTGCGAGTGTCAACACCCCTCTCGAAAATAAGGAAAGCGCATATAAATCTGAAAAAACGCTGACCTTGTCTGAGGTAAATCAGATTCTATCGTCATCGGGCTATCCGACGCTCGAGGGGAACGTTAGCGTTAAAAGCCTTAAAAACGAAAACGGAAGATGTAAAACTCTCATTCTCTCCGACGCTCGGTCGGGCGTATTTATCGACGGAAGGAAGGTAAGAGAAATCTTTTCATTGAGGTCGTCCTCTTTTGATATAGCCTTTTTTGAGGATGAGCTTGTTTTCACCGTCTACGGCTTCGGGCACGGCGTCGGAATGAGCCAGAACGGCGCCGTAATACTTGCCGAAAACGGAAAAAGCTACCGCCAAATACAGTCGGGATATTATACCGACACAAATATTTCAAATATAGTTCACTTTTCGTGAATAGTTTAAAAATGAAAAGTTAAAAATATAGGTGAAAACAAAAGAAAGAGGTAAAAGTATGATAAAAAAACTAAAGAATATCAAATTCACCAAGAGAGGGGTATACATATCCCTTGCGGTATGTATGCTCGTTATCGGCGGAATAGGAATTTTTTCTGCGGTAAGAAATATGGGAAAGATAATCGAAGAAGCGGAAATTGATTATAGCGTTATTGACACGGGTATCGACCTCGTGAACGGCGACTGGGTGGATACCGTGATAGAAGAGCCCCCCGTTGTAACTCCCGAGGTGACCTTGAGCTTTATCGCACCCGCCGAGGGGCAGGTGATGAAGGAGTTTTCGGGACTTGAGCTCGTATGGTCGGATACTATGGAGGACTACCGAACCCACGTCGGCGTAGACCTCGCTACCTCCGACGGCGCGTCCGTTTCGAGCATTGAAAGCGGAAAGATTATAAACGTATACGACGACCCCCTCTGGGGCACGACGGTAGAGGTCGAGCATCAAGGCGGCTTCACCTCCACCTATCGCAACCTCTCGAAGCTTCTTCCCGAAGGAATTGAAGTAGGCAGCTTTATCGCAAAGGGAGGAGTCATCGGAACGGTAGGAAATACCGCCCTCGTCGAAATAGGCGACAATACCCACCTACACTTCGAAATGTGCCTCAACTCCACCCCCGTTACCCCCCTCCATTACATCCCCTTTTACTTAAAAGAAAGCC
>JAZQUE010000054.1:0-4929 GCA_045631145.1 Eubacteriales bacterium | reverse complement strand
CACCGACACGCTTATTGAGGCGCTCGAAAGCGGTAAATACGATTTCATAAGAGTTAACTTCCCCAACGGAGATATGGTCGGACACACGGGAAGCCTCGAGGCAACCGTCGTTTCGATGGAGGCTCTCGACCTTTGTATAGGAAGAATTCTCAAGGTTGCGGATAAGCTCGGTGCGACAGTCCTCTTTACCGCAGACCACGGAAATGCCGACGAATGTCTTGAAAAGGACAAGAAGACGGGCGGTTTCGCCATTGATAAGGAGACCGGTCTTCCCAAGGCAAAAACGAGCCACACGCTCAACCCCGTACCCTTCATTTTCTACGACAAGAACGCAGGAGAAAATTACGATGTAATTGAAGGTAACTACGGACTTTCAAACATCGCGGCGACGGTAGTAAACCTTCTCGGTTACGAAGCGCCCGACAAGTGGGATGAAAGTATGATAAAGGTTAAATAAAGATAAAGCAGAGAGCTTTGAGCTCTCTGCTTTGTTTTTTAATGAGGCAGGGGTTTTATAACAAATTTATTTTTTATCACCTTTCATACCAAGCAGGTAATTCTTTATAGGTTAAATATTCGCCCTTGAAGGGAAATGAAATTTCAGTTGAAAAGAGAAAAGGGGTCTTAAAATCGTCCTTCGCTCCGTACTTTTTGTCCCCAACGAGAGGAAAGCCGCGTGTGGCAAACTGAACTCTTATCTGATGGGTTCTGCCAGTAAAGAGCCTCACAAGCACCGTTGAGGTTTCGCCTGCGGTGATGCGCTCGTACTCAAGCTTTGCCTTTTTCACGCCCCGTCTTTCTTTTTTTACGACGAATACCTTATTTTTCGTACTGTCCTTAAAGAGAAAATCTTCGAAAACACCGTTTTCTTCGGGCGTTCCGTGAACGACGGCGAGATATTTCTTTATCATTTCACCGTCGGCAATTACCTTGGAAAGAGCGCTTGCCGTGGCTTTATTCCTCGCAAAAACCATTACACCGCCCACGTTTTTATCAAGGCGGTGTAAAGTATAAAAGTCTCCTCCGAGTATTTCCCGAAGCTTTAACGGTACACCCTTTTCACTGTCGAGCCCTACGGGCTTTACAAGAACCACGAAATCTTCGTTATGGGTGATTATCTTCATACCTCGGGGTATCCTATTTCGCTTTCAAATTCCATCATTTTATCAAATACTCTCATTCCGTCGATGGAGTTCTTTTCGGTGAGATTACAGCCTGCGGCGGCGCCTGCGACACGAAGGGAATATTCGGGGTCAAACTCCTTATAAAGAGAATAGAGCATACCTGCGCAGAAGGCATCTCCTGCACCGACCTTTCCCTTTATCATATCCTTCGTAAGATTTAAAGACGGCTGATAATAGATGGCGCTTCCCTTCCGCTGATACCATCCACCTTCGGGGGCGTGTATAGATACGACCTCTCGAACACCAAGCTCAAAGAGGGCATTTATAGCCTGCTTTACGCCACTCTGGGATATTCTTCCCTCCTCGTCTCTGACGGGAATACCGGTAACACGAGAGGCTTCAATCTCGTTAAAGATAAGATAGTCGCAATATTTAAGGCAGGGCTTTACCACTCTTTCAAAGCGGTCGCCCGACTCGCTTACGACGTCGATAGAGGTCTTGATGCCGAGGTCGCTTACCTTTTTGAGCGTTCTCGCCATTACGGTTCCGTATTCGTCGTCGGGCTCGTCAAACTTATCGAGCAAAAGTGCGTAGCCTATATGGAAAATATCTACGTTCAGTTTATCAAAATTAATGTCGCTTATATCGAACTTCGCATTCGCGCCTCTTGCCTGAAAGAAGGTTCTTTCGTTATTAGACACGTCGGACATAACGTCGGTAAAGGAGGTGGGGTCATCGGGAGAGGTAAGAACTCCCTCGATATCTACGCCGAGGCGAGAAAGAGTATTCTTGATATACTCGCCGTCGGTGTCGTTACCGACTTTTCCGATAGCGACGACGTTTATCTCGGGGTCGATTATAGCAATATCGGCGGCAGTATTACAAACGCAGCCTCCGACAGAGTCCGATACGTCTCTTATATTAGTAAGCATTCCCGGAGCGGGATAATTATCAACAAGCTTTACGTGGTCAACCAAAAGGTTTCCAACTATTGCAATACCCTTATTCATTATAAATTCCTTCTTTTTTAACGTATTTTAAAGATTATACCATATTTCACTATATTTTGCAAGTTATTTATTCACGAGTGTAAAGTGTTTTTCTTAAAAGGGTGAGAAATACGTCAAAGAAGTTTGCCTTTTCTACCGACTCGGACGCTTTGATTTCTGTTTCAAAGACGGTATTTTCTCCTATTTTATAGTATACTTTGCCGAGGACGTCGCCCTTCTTTATCGGAGCTTTTATATCCTTATTTATTTTTGTTTCCTCCTCTATCTTACCTTCCTCACCCTTCTTTAAAAGGCGAGGCATTACGTTAATTTCAACTTTAATTCTCTCTTTTTTGCCGTCCCATATCTTTACGGGGGGAAGGTCGGTCGTCTTTGGATAATAGACGCTGAAATTAGAAAAGCCGTAATCGAGCATTCCCTTTGCGGCGGCAAAGCGTTCGGCGCTTGTAGGCGCTCCGAGGACGACAGCTACGAGCTTAACTCCGTTTCTCTCGGCGGTTGCAGAAAGGCAGAAGCGCGCCTTTGAAGTGGAGCCTGTTTTAAGTCCAGTTGCGCCGTCGTAAAAGCGTATGAGCTTATTCGTATTGGCGAGGGTAAACTCTCCGTTTCTGATAGAGTCCATCCATATCGTCGTATAATCGAAAATAAGGGGATGCTTTATAAGCTCTCTCGACATAATTGCAACGTCGCGTGCCGAGGAATAGTGAACTCCGTCGTCGTCAAGTCCCGTACAGTTAATAAACTCGGTGGAGGTCATACCGAGCTCTGCGGCTCGGTTATTCATCCTTTTTACGAATTCGCCCTCGCTTCCCGCTATATGCTCGGCAAGTGCTACTGCACCGTCGTTACAGCTCGAAACGGTGACTGCCTTGATCATATCGTCAACACTCATTTTTTCCCCCGCCTCCATAAACGCCTGACTTCCTCCCATTGAGGCGGCGTTTTCACTGACGGTAACGGTATCGTCGAGCTTAAGTCTTCCGTCGTCTATTGCTTCAAGGGTGAGAAGGAGTGTCATTACCTTGGTGACCGAGGCAATAGGAAGTCTTTCGTCGGGGTTATGCTCAAATAGTACTTTTCCACTCTCCGCCTCCATAAGTATTGCACCGAGAGCACACTCGGCAAGCGCGTCGGTTGCGATTGCGTCGCTGATACCGAGATATTCGTCTGCCGAAAAAACGGGACGTTCGTCTTCCTTCAGGTCTGCTAAAGGCACGACCGAAAAGAGAAAAACGAGCGCTAAAAATAAACACAGTACTTTTTTCATAAGCTTTCTCCTTTTCTTTTTTTACATATTATGCTGAAAAGAAAGCTTTATGAGCAAAAAAACAGAGCCGTTACGATGTAACGGCTCCTTTTGACATTTTGTTACGCTCTTGTAACTGCATCAGAACGAAGGCAACGAGAGCAAACGTACATACTCTTATGAGTACCGTTTACAACTGCCTTTACCTTTCTGATATTAGGCTTCCAAGTGCGATTTGTCTTTCTGTTAGAGTGAGAAACTTTCAAACCGAAAGCAACGCTCTTTCCGCAAATTTCACATTTTGCCATTTTGCAGACACCTCCTATATGAAGCCGTTTTGCAAAACGGCATCTCGTTTTTCGTCAACATTTGCAATTATATCACAAGAGTTTAATAAAATCAAGTGTTTTTGCAAAAAATATTTAAAGTTATTTGTTACCGTTGAGCATACGGATAATGTCGTCAAGATCGTCAATCTTTCCGTCTTCAACCTTATCCGACTGTGCGTCGTCTTCCTCAACCTTGGGCTCGTCCTTCTTCTTACCGCTGTCAAAGCCTGTTGCGATAACGGTAATCTTCATCTCGTCCTCGAGAGTTTCATCGAAGGTAGCACCCCAGATAAGAGTTGCATCGGGGTTAGCTTCCGCCTTGATCATATTAGCCGCATAGTCGATCTCGTCGAGTCCGATATCGGGGGATGCGGTAACGTTGAAGATAATTCCCTTTGCGCCTGCGATAGTGGTTTCGAGAAGGGGGCTGGAAATAGCCATACGAGCGGCAAGCTCTGCCTTGTCCTTACCCTTACCGTTACCAACACCCATATGTGCAAGACCTGCGTCTGCCATAACGGTGGTAACGTCGGCAAAGTCAAGGTTTACTATACCGTCAACGTTGATAAGCTCGGAAATGCTCTGCACACCGCGGCAAAGAACGCTGTCTGCGATTTCAAATGCATTTGCGAGAGTAATTCTTGTCTCGGATACCATCTTAAGTCTTTCATTCGGTATAACGAGAAGTGCGTCAACGTACTCGCTGAGCTCCCTGATACCGACTTCAGCCTGATCCATACGCTTCTGTCCTTCAAATGCGAAGGGCTTGGTTACGACACCGACTGTAAGTATTCCACGGCTCTTCGCTGCCTTTGCAACGATAGGAGAAGCACCCGTACCGGTACCGCCGCCCATACCCGTGGTAACGAACACCATATCCGCATCTTCGATGGACTTGGTAATTTCGTCAAGAGATTCCTCGGCAGCCTTGCGTCCGATTTCGGGGTTAGCACCTGCGCCGCGTCCTCTTGTAAGCTTTTCGCCAATTATAATCTTGGTTCCTGCGTTAGATCTCTTGAGAGCCTGCTGGTCGGTATTGATAGCAATGTAGTCAATACCCGATGCTCCCTGCTTAATCATTCTGTTTACTGTATTGTTTCCGCCGCCTCCGACGCCAACAACCTTAATTTTAACGAGAGTTTCCTCTGTTTCGAAAGTTTCGAAAGGCATTTTTTTATCCTCCTAATTTTTTTGGATATCAGTCTTATTATACATTGTAA
>JAZQUE010000053.1:0-4028 GCA_045631145.1 Eubacteriales bacterium | reverse complement strand
AGAAAGGAAAATAATATGAACAACGAAATGCCTCTCAAGCAAGTTATCGATTCAACCCTCGAAAACCTCAAGAATATTATGTCCACCGATACGGTTATCGGCGAGCCTATTCAGGCAAACGAAGATACCGTTATCATTCCCGTCTCCAAGGTGTCGGTAGGCTTCACCTCAGGCGGTGTTGATTTTGACGGTAAGAAGTCCGATAATAAGCATTTCGGCGGCGGTAACGGAGCCGGAATGTCGGTAAGTCCCATAGCTTTTCTCGTTGTTACCAAAAACGGTGTCGAGCTTTTGAACGTCAATAAAGAAACCCCCAACACTCTCGCCGATACCGTAAGCGATTTTGTGTCGAAATCTCCCGAGCTTATTTCAAAGCTCAAGGAAACCTTCAAAAAAGAAAAGAAGGAAGAACCTGAAGAAGCCAAAGCAGAATAAAAACGATAGTTCTCGCATATGTTTTATTAATCTAAATATATGTGAGGAGAATTGTTTTGAAAAAGTCAAGCTTTATTAAACTTTTATCGCTCTTTTTGGTGACAGTTATGTCTCTTACGGTTTTTGCATCTGCCGACGGGGCCTATTATCCCACCACTGCCGACGAAGATGCTATCCCCGAAATTTCGGCTTCGTCCTGCGTTCTCGCCGACGCAAAAACGGGAGAGGTAATATTCAGTCACAACGCAACACAGCGTATGCCCATCGCAAGCATTACTAAAATCATGACCGCCCTCGTCGTTCTCGAAAATAATAAGCTCGACGATACGGTTACCGTTATGGCGGAAGCCTGCGGTATCGAAGGCTCGTCAGTCTATCTCTATGAAGGCGAAAAGCTTACCGTTCTCGATTTGCTTTATGCCCTTATGCTTGAGTCGGCGAACGATGCAGCAGTATGCCTCGCTCTCCATACCTCAAAATCGCTTTCCGCATTTTCCGACCTAATGAATAAAAAAGGGGAGACTCTCGGTCTTACGAGCACCCACTTCAATAACCCCCACGGCCTTGAAGACCCCGAGCACTATTCCTCGGCGCTCGACGTAGCGCTCGTTTGGAATGAAGCGATGAAGAACGAGATCTTCCGTCAGATAGTAAGCACGAAGACATATAGAATTGACCTTTCGGGCGAAGACGGATATAGGTTTTTGTCAAACCATAATAAGCTTCTCAAGTCCTTTGATAGCTGTATCGGCGGGAAAACGGGTTTTACTAAAACTGCGGGCAGATGCCTCGTTTCAGGTGCAAAAAAAGACGACCTTGAGCTCGTTATGGTAACGCTTAACGACCCTGACGATTGGCAAGACCACGAGGAGCTATTGAGTTATGCTATGAATCTTTACTCGACAGTAAACGTCGCCGACGTGGGAAGTGTTAAAGTACCCTTGAACGTTGTCGGCGGAATGAAAAACACTCTTTCCGTCACGAATATCGAAGCCCTTTCACTTACCGTAAGAGATTTGTCGAAGCTCACGAGTAAGGTCGTTGCCCCTCGCTTCGTTTACGCACCTGTAGCAGAAACCGAAAAGCCGATTGCAAAGGTAGTATATACCTACGACGGCAAAGAGCTTGCAGAGCTTGATTTGTATCCCACCGAGCCGATTTCAGCTCTCAAAAAAGACGGATTTTTCAAAAGACTTATTAAATTTTTTAAATAAAGGACTATTATGGAAAACAGTGAAGTAAGAATACAAAAATTCATTTCTGATAGCGGTGTAATGTCCCGCAGAAAAGCAGAGGAAGAAATTCTGAACGGAAAGATTTTTGTTAACGGTAAAAAAGCAGAAATAGGACAGAAGATAGACCCCGAGGGAGATATCGTAACGTATCTCGGCAAGATAGTTGAGAGAACTGATAAAAAAATATACCTTCTTCTCAATAAGCCTCGGGGATATGTCGCAACCCTTTCCGACGAAAAAGACAGACGTTGCGTCGCCGACCTTGTAAAGGATATAAATCTTCGCGTCTATCCTATCGGACGTCTCGATTATAATTCGGAAGGCGTGCTCCTTATGACTAACGACGGCGAGATTGCAAACCGCCTTATTCACCCGAGAACGAACGTCGAAAAGGTTTATATGGTCAGAATAAAAGGGAAGATAGAGCCTTGGCAGCTTGAAAAGCTCAATTCTCCAATGACCGTCGACGGCTATCGCCTGAAGCCCGTTAAAGTAACCGTAGAGGATAGCACGACCGAAAATCAGGTATTGAGGTTTATTCTTCGTGAAGGCAGAAACCGACAGATTAGAAAAATGTGCGAGCAGGTAGGTGTCTTTATAACACGCCTCAAAAGAGTATCTATTGGTAAAATATACCTCGGAGGACTCGCCCCTGGAAAATGGCGCTTACTTACTAAATCAGAAGTTGATTATCTGAAAAGCCTATAAAAGAAAGGGAAGTAAAAGTGAAACATTTTGATATTAAAACGCAAATATATTTTGGAGAGAGGTCTCTTGACCGTATTTCTGAACTTCCATATAAAAAAGCACTAATTATTTCTGACCCTTACGTCGTAAAAAGCGGAATGATACATCTTATAACCTCTCGCCTTCAGCAAGCGAAAATCGAATGGCAGGTTTTTGATGACGTTATTCCCGATCCGCCAATAGAAAAAATTTCTTTGGGAGTTACCGCAGTCCTTTCCGCAAGAGCCGACGTTTTGATAGCGATTGGCGGCGGTTCTGCAATTGATTCCGCAAAAGCTATTCGCGAGGTTGCGAGTCAGGCAGATTCCTCCTATTCTCGCCCTGCGCTTATTGCAATTCCCACTACCAGCGGTACGGGTAGCGAAGTAACCTCCTTCTCGGTTATTAGCGACACAAAGAATAATAAAAAAATTCCTCTCGCAGACAATTCCCTCTTACCCGATGAGGCGATTCTTGACGCAGAGCTCGTTAAAAGCGTCCCCCCCACGATTACCGCCGATACGGGTATGGACGTGTTCACCCACGCACTTGAGTCTTACGTTAGCACCGCTAATAACGAATTTTCCGCCGCACTTGCGGAAAAAGCGATAGAAATTACGGGCTCCTTTTTGCTTCGTTCTTATCTTGATAATAACGATACCCACGCTCGCCAGAAAATGCACGTCGCGTCCTGCCTTGCAGGCCTCGCCTTCAATACTGCGTCACTTGGAATAAATCATAGTATGGCGCATCAGCTCGGCGCAGCGTTTCATATACCTCACGGCCGCGCTAATGCAATGCTTCTTCCGCATATTATTGAATATAATAGCGATATTGATAAATATTCAAGACTTAAGACCGATTATCCTAAACACGTCAGGAAATACGCTACCGTTGCCAGAACTCTCGGACTCCAGAACTTTAACATAGTAACCACCGTAAGAGCACTTTCGAACTGGTGTCAGTTTATGATGAAAGAGATGGATATGCCGCTCTCTGTTTCCGAAACTGGTGTCTGCACCGAAGCGGAGTATTTTGCCAAAATTCCCG
This sequence comes from Eubacteriales bacterium, assembly GCA_045631145.1. GTDB lineage: Bacteria > Bacillota > Clostridia > Oscillospirales > SIG627 > RGIG6353. The sequence goes on along the minus strand of JAZQUE010000053.1, from coordinate 582 downwards.
AAATGGCAGAAGCTGCAATGGTCGACACCTGTACCAAGACAAACCCCAAGCCCCCAACGCTGAAGGATATCGAAATGCTCTACGCACAGCTTTGGTAAACAAAGAAAGCACTTCTTTCGAAGTGCTTTTTGTGTTGTAAATTAGAACTCTTGCATAAATCACGGCAAAGCCGTGTATATCATCAAGACAAAGTCTTGCATATCATCAAAACGAAGTTTTGTATATCATCATTGCGAAAGTGTTTTTATACACGCCTATGGCGTGATGAGATGCAACAACGGCTTTGCCGTTCTTGATTATATACAGCACTATCGTGCTGATGATATGCCATTGCTTTCGCAATGGATAAAAAAATCAACTTGTCGAAACAAGTCGATTTTTTGGTGGAGCCGAGGGGAATCGACGAAGAACTGCGTTCTTCTGCTTGTTCGAGCATAGCTCTCACAACTCCCGCCTATCAACAGTTCACCGAACTGTTGATTTAACGGCGGTAGCTATCGGGGCTCGATTCCTCCATATATCTACACAAAAAGAAAAGAAGCACCTTTCGGTACTTCTATTCTTTTTGGTGGAGCCGAGGGG
>JAZQUE010000052.1:0-1825 GCA_045631145.1 Eubacteriales bacterium | reverse complement strand
CGCTACCGCTTTCTTCAGCTCGTCCCATCCTATGTTGAGGGGAGGAAGCAATCTTACCTTGTTCTTCGCCTTGATGGCAATAACACCCTTTTCACGGCATTCAGCCAATATTTCGGCAACGTCTCTTTCTGTTTCAATGCCTATCATAAAGCCTGCACCGCTGACACTCTTGACACCCTTAGCGCTCTTGAAGGTGTCGAAGATGTATTTACTCTTTTCTCTTACCTCGGCAAGAAGCTTATCGTCAATTCTGGAGATAACCGAAACTGCACCTGCACAAGCGATGGGGTTTCCTCCGAAGGTTGAACCGTGGTCACCGGGCTTCAAGGTGTCCTTCACCTTTTCGCCAAGCATCGCCGCACCGATGGGAAGTCCGCCACCAAGTCCCTTTGCGGTGGTGACGATATCGGGGGTAAGACCGTAATTCATATAGTTATAAAGCGCACCGCACCTGCCGTTGCCCGTCTGCACCTCGTCAACGATGAGTAGAATATCCTCTCGCTCGGCGATTTTCTCGAGCCCTTTCACGAAGCTCTTTTCGAGGGGGAGCACTCCACCCTCGCCCTGTACAGTCTCGAACATAATCGCGGCAACCTTGTGCTCTTTTACAAGCGCCTCGACGCTCTCAATATTATTAGCTTCGGCATAGACGAAGCCCTCGGTGAGAGGTAAGAAGTCACGGTGGAAGGTGTCCTGACCCGTCGCCGCAAGCATAGTTACCGTTCTTCCGTGGAAGCTGTTTTTGAGGGTTATAACTACGTTATATTCACTGCCCTTCTTCTCGGCGGCGTATTTTCTTGCAACCTTTACCGCCGTCTCGTTAGCCTCTGCCCCCGAGTTTGAGAAGAATACCTTCTTCATACCCGTACGACTGCAAAGAAGCTCGGCAAGAGAAGCCGCGGGAGCTGAATAAAAGAGGTTCGAGGTGTGCTGAACGAGGGCGAGCTGTTTCGTTACCGCCTCTATCCACTCCTCGTCTCCCACGCCGAAAATATTTACGGCAATTCCCGTACCGAGGTCTATATATTCCTTACCCTCGCTATCCTTTACCACCGCGCCCTTTCCCGAAACTATCTCTACGGGGAAACGAGCGTAGGTCGATGCTATATACTCTTTATCCTTTTCGAAAATATTCATTTGTTCTTCCTTTTCTTTATTACCATCGTGCCCGCACCCTCGTCGGTGAGCGTTTCGATAAGTATCGAGTGGGGTATTCTTCCGTCCATAATGAATACCTTCTTAACTCCACGCTCGATAGCCTCTATACAGCACTCAACCTTCGGTATCATACCGCCCGAAATAACACCCTCGTCGAAAAGCCTTCTCGCATCGTCAAGGTCAATTTCGGGAATGAGGGAGGATGGGTCGTCCTTGTCTTTTAAAATTCCCGCAATATCGGTCATCGCAATAAGGCTCTCCGCCTCGAGCGCGCCTGCAATATATGATGCCGCAGTATCGGCGTTGATGTTGTAGACGTTGCCCTCTCTGTCGCAGCCGACAGTCGAAACGACGGGGATATAGCCCTTTTCGAGAAGGTCGATTACGGGGTCGATGTTGATCTTCGTTATCCTTCCGACGTAGCCGAGGCTTTCGTCCTTCATTTCGGCTTCAATGAGTCTTCCGTCAAGTCCCGAAATGCCCATCGCCTTTCCGCCCTTCGCCTCAAGCAGTCCGACGAGTCCCTTGTTTATCTTACCTGCAAGCACCATAAGCGCAATTTCGGCAGTCTCCTTGTCGGTAACTCTCAGTCCGTTCACGAACTCCGTCTCCTTGCCTACTTTATTCAGCATCTCGGTAATTTCAGGGCCGCCGCCGTGAACGAGAA
>JAZQUE010000051.1:0-1513 GCA_045631145.1 Eubacteriales bacterium | reverse complement strand
CCTGCAAAGAGAATAACGTAAAATTCGGCACGGCGTTTATGGCAAGATTTCACCGTCATCACGTAAAGGTTAAGGAAGTCGTTGAGTCGGGTATTCTCGGCGAAATTGCAAGCATTAAGGCTCATTGGTCCTTTGAGTATCCAGAGCTTCACGTTTGGCGTCAGGAAAAGAAGCTTGCGGGAGGCGGAAGCTTTATGGACGTTGGAAGCCATGCGATTGATATTTTGAGATTTATGTCGGGACTCGAGCCGATAGAGGTAACCGCAATCACGGGTAATCAGTTCTTTAATTATAATGTCGAGGATACGGCACACCTTCTTGCCAAGATGAACAATGGCGCAGTTATGTACGTTTCATCTAACTATTCCACAAATGCAGAGCCCACGTATTTTGAAATAGTAGGTACTAAGGGCGCGATATACGGAACCGAAACCTTCTCCCAGACAGGCTTTGATTCGAGAGCTTATATTAAGATGGTGGGAGAAGAGGAGAAGCCACTCGTATTTGAAGGCGAGCACGTTAATATGTATACTGCCGAAACCTCTGCGTTTGCCGATGCGATAATAAACGATACCGAGCCTCCCGTCAGCGCGAAAGACGGACTTATTGCACAGCTCGTTATTGACGCAGCTTATAAAGCAACCACAGTAAAGCTTTAAAAAATAAAGGAAAGGAGATTACTCCTTTCCTTTGCTTTTGTGATGCTCGCATTCGTCGTTTTTGCAGTTAGCCGACGAAAGGCAGGAAAACGTTTCGCCACTCCCGTCTACCATTCGTATGATGACTGCGTTGTCGTCAATGTTTGGACAGTAGCGCTCGGTTACTTCCTTGTATGTCTTGTATTTCTTTTCCATATGACAGCCTCCGAAAAGTTACTGCTGTCAGTATATGCAAAAAAGTTATTTTAATGTATGAAAACCGCTTATTTCGGCTCTCTGTATAGCGCCGAAGATTTTGTTTTTTATGTCGGGAATTTCTCTCTGTAAATCTGTAAGCCTCTTTTTCATATTCTCTCTCTCGGTGTTGCCGTCTGCAGGGCAGGGGCTCTTGAAGGTGGGGAGAGCGTGCTTAGAGGCGAAATATCTGATGTCCTTTTCGGGAACGTAAATAAGAGGGCGTATGCAGGTAATTCCCGAACGATCGAGATAGGTAACAGGGGAGAAGGTACCGATTTTTCCCGCATAAAAGAGATTGAGCATATAGGTTTCGATTACGTCATCCATATGATGCCCGAGCGCAACCTTGTTAAAGCCGAGCTCGTCCGCCGCGTCATTGAGGGCGCCTCGCCTCATTCTCGAGCATAGAGAACAAGGACTTTCTTCCTTCCTGACCTTGAAGATTATCTCGTATATCTGCGTTTTTATTATCTTTAGCTCTACCCCGAGCTCACGGCAAAGCTCCTCAACACCAGAATAATTTACTCCCTCAAAGCCCATGTCGATTGAAATGGCAATAAGGTCGAACTTCTTCGGGTAGAATTTTTTGAGGTGCGCGAGAGCACAGAGGAGCGTCA
>JAZQUE010000050.1:0-4576 GCA_045631145.1 Eubacteriales bacterium | reverse complement strand
TCGTCCATTGCCTCGATAAACTTGTCGCGGTAAACCGAGAGTCCGTCGATTTCGGCTTTCTTTGTCATATCTCCGTCAGCGCCATTCTTCACTGCATACTTTATAGCGTTTTCGCAGTTGTACATACGCTCGAGAGAAGCCTTTGACTGCTCGAGAATTTCCGCCGAGAAGTTGATGGGGCTTCTGTACTGTGCAGAAACGAGGAAAAATCTGATTGCAGGGTAACCGTACTTCGCCGCCGCATCTCTGACGGTGAAGAAGTTACCGAGCGACTTCGACATTTTCTTGTTGTCAACGTTGATATATCCGTTATGAATGAAGGCACGGCAGAAGGAAACCCCGAACGCCGCCTCCGACTGCGCTACCTCGTTTTCGTGGTGAGGGAAGGTGAGGTCCTGTCCGCCTCCGTGAAGGTCGATAGTCTTGCCGAGGTATTTGTCTACCATAGCCGAGCACTCAATGTGCCAGCCGGGTCTGCCCTTACCCCAAGGCGATTCCCAGTAAGGCTCGCCCTCCTTGTACGCCTTCCAGAGCGCAAAGTCGAGGGGGTCGCGCTTTACGTCGTTTACGTCTATTCTTGCGCCACTCTCAAGGTCGTCGAGGTCGAAGCCTCCAAGCCTTCCGTAGCCCTTGAATTTTCTCGCCGAAAAGTAAACGTCGCCGTTATCGGCAGGGTATGCGTAGCCCTTTTCGATAAGGAGCTCGATTATGTGTATTATCTCCGCCATGTTTTCGGTAGCTCTCGGATGGAAGGTCGCAGGGGTAATTCCAAGCCCCTTCGCATCGGTGAAGTATTCGGCAATATACTTGTCGGCTACCTCCTTTACCGTCGTGCCCTCCTCGTTTGCCCTCTTTATCATCTTGTCGTCAATATCGGTAAAGTTCTGTACGAAGGTAACCTTGTTTCCTCTGTATTCAAGATAACGGCGCAGAAGGTCGAACACAACGAAGCATCTCGCGTTTCCTACGTGGAAAAAGTTATAAACCGTAGGTCCGCAGGCGTACATTCTGACGGTGTTGTCCTTAAATTCCATTTCTTCTTTTTGCTTTGTTATAGAATTGTAAAACTTCATATTTATCTCCTTGTATGAGGGCTTTAAATTTTCCGCAATACTTCGTTACTTCGTGATAAACCAGCTCGACTTACGGAGAGTAAGCCTTCGCTTTGCTTTATCACTTGTGCCTTGTCTTGCGAAAAATTTATTCGCCCTGAATTTTAGTTGTGTGGACTTTAAATTTTCAGGGACTCTCTTTCAAAAACTTATAATCTTTCGTTATAGTTTTCGTGGGGGTGCAAGGGGGAGTGCCTTTGTAAAAAGCATTACCCCTTGAATATTATTTATTTTTTTATCTCTTCAATTTCTTTTTTGAGCTTGTCGATTTCTGCGTGAAGTCGGCATAGCTCTTGAGAAACGGGGTCGGGGATATGAACCTGGTCGAGGTCTGCGGGGCGTTCGCCGCCGAGCCTTACCACTCTTGCAGGTGCGCCTACCGCCGTCGAATCGGGAGGTATCTCGGTGAGCACTACCGAGCCTGCCGCAATCTTCGCACGGTCTCCTACCTTAAAAGGCCCGAGTACCTTTGCTCCTGCGCCGACGAGCACTCCGTTTCCGAGAGTGGGGTGACGCTTTCCCGTATCTTTACCCGTACCGCCGAGGGTCACTCCTTGGTAAAGGGTACACTCGTCGCCGATTTCCGCCGTCTCGCCGATAACGACGCCTGCGCCGTGGTCGATGAAAAGCCCCCGCCCGATAGTTGCTCCGGGGTGTATCTCAATTCCCGTGAAAAACCTTCCCATCTGTGAAATGAGACGTGCTATAAAAAACATATGATAGGAATGAAAAAAATGTGCTATTCTGTAATAAATGAGCGCGTGAAAGCCCGAATAGAGAAAAAATATCTCCCATACGCTTCTCGCCGCAGGGTCGCGGGCTTTGATTGATTTGAGGTCGTCGATTATTTTCATAAAAACTCCGTTTTTAAATGCAGAATTATGAATGATGAATGCTGAATTGCGGATAATTTCGCTTTAGCGAAATTTTCAATTAATTGTGAATTTTCCGTAGGAAAATTGTCCTTAATTCTGCATTCATCATTCTTCATTCTGCATTAAATAAAAAAGCCTCTTGACACAGTCAAGAGGCGCAGTATCGCGCGGTTCCACTCTTATTTTTCGCTCTTTTTTCGCCCTTCGGGTTTTTTATAAGACCGCACCTTCACAGTGTCACTCTCCGAATGCTCGCACCAACCGCATCTTCTCTGGGGAGGTTCTTCTGCTACTCTTGTCTGCCGTCAAGACGAAGTATATTAAATTCACCACCATTTTATCACATTTTACGAAAAAGTCAAGAGATACCCCTCTTTTTTACCTTTCTCCGGTTACGATAAAGCGTAAAATCGTAATATGCCGAAAACACAATATCTTGTGTCGGTCATCGGCTTTTCTCCCCAAAAACCGCAATAAACCACTACTCTTACAACGAAATATTGAAAAAGGGTAGGAAAAATTTTAGCAACTTGCTTAAAAATCAAAGTTACGAACTCGAATTTTTAAGCGTTTTCAACAAACGCACTACGAAAAATCATAAAAAGTTCAAAGAATGTTTTAAAAAAACGGGGGGAATGGGTCGAAAAGGGAAGAAATTCTGATTTTTTGAAATTTGCTTTATTTTTTGCTTTTTGGTATAATACACGCAGAAAAGTATGCGAATGAAAAGATGAATTGAAAATCAAGGAAGATTTCGCTCAAGCGAAACCGACCGAAATTCTGCATTCAGCATTCCGCATTCTGAATTTAGCTGAAGGGGGTGTTACCGATGGGAATAGAAAACGAAGAAATACTAAGTTCGGCGAAGGCGCTGCCTGAAGGTAACGCCGTGTCTCGCCGTCCGAGACAGACCTTTACTTCTCTTTACGAGGGCTTCAGAAAGAGTGGACTTTCAAAGCTTGATTCGGCGTTCAACGCCCTTTACATATGTCAGACCGACAAAATGTGCAGAAGAAGAATAGACACCGACGACGTTGGCGAGGGCTTCTTCGCCCATCCTGCAGGCTGGTACAAGTCGGGCAGGGAAAAGGTAAGACGCGCGGCAAAGACGAAGACCCTGAAATTTCTTGAGCTTATGGCGAAGGTCGTTGCACCGTTTACCTCAAGCAGAAGAAAAAAGAGCGAGTCGGGCTTCTTTGCAGACAGCAGTAAAGGCGTTCTTGAAAACGCACGCCTTTCCTTTAAGAAGGCTATTCCGTCGGCGGCGGTGGCGCTTTCGGCGCTCCTTCTCGTCCTTACGGTATATTTTGTAGGGGAGAGACACACCGTTATCGAAGTCAGAGTTGACGGCGAGAAGGTGGGTATGGTGCTTTCCTCCGAAACGATAGAGGAGGCGCTCGACAGAGTTAATTCGAGAATGAGCTCGATTACGGGCGAAGCCTTTTCCTTCCCTCGCGAGCTTTCCTTCAAATCGAAGAAAACCTTCTCCGACGATACCCTCGACGTAAAGGGGCTCTACGAGCTGCTTTCGTCCTATACCGACGAGTACGTCGTTGAGGGCTACGGACTTTATATTGACTCTCTTCTCGTTGCGGTGCTCGACAACCGAGACGACATAATAAGGGTTCTCGACGACATATGCATTGAGCATATGGAGCTTTCGGGAGAAGAGGAGAATATAGCAAACTCCGTTGAGATAAAATATCAGGAATATGCGGTGGACTATCTTACCGACGCCGAAACTCTTTACGATATGCTCGCCTTCTGTGAGGAGGAAGAGCCGACAGAGCGCTCGGTAACGGCGCTTCTTTCGCCCGCTACCTCCTCGGCTACCCTCAAAATCGATGCAGACGCTACCGAGCTTGAGGAGAAGATTGCAGAGGCGGTAAGCTCCTTTGAGAGCGAGAGAGAGGATGCGCCGAAGCTCGACTTTGCGGTCTACTATGAGGAGACCAAGAGAGAGAGCGTTCCATATACCACGAAATATATAAATGACTCCGACTTCTATGAAAATCAGGAGTTCGTGCAGGTAAGCGGAAGAAACGGACTTGCCGACAACACCTACCGTGTAAAATACGTAAACGGTGTTGAGGACAGCCGTGAGATAATAGAGCAGAGCTTTTTAAGGCTTCCCCGAGAGAGTGTTGTCAGAGTAGGCACACGCCGTCTTCCCGAGAGAATGACCGAAAAGGAGAACGGCGGAAAATATATGATAAACCCCGTTCCGACTGCCAGAATAAGTGACCATTTCGGTCAGAGAATATTGAAGGGCAGAAGCGATTATCACGAAGGACTTGACCTTGCGGCATGGACGGGAACTCCCATTTATGCGGCGGCATCGGGCGAGGTAATCTATGCGGCGTACAGCGCTTCCTACGGCTACGTTGTAAAGATTCTTCACGATGACGGGCTTGTCAGCGTCTACGCACACTGCTCGAAGCTCCTTGTTTCCCTCGGTGACCTCGTGTCGCAGGCAGACGAGATAGCACTCGTCGGCTCGACGGGCTACTCCTTCGGCTACCACTGTCATTTCGAGGTTGTGAAGGACGGCGTAAAGGTAGACCCTGAAGATTATATTTATTCACTTGA
>JAZQUE010000049.1:0-8483 GCA_045631145.1 Eubacteriales bacterium | reverse complement strand
TCTCGTCCGGGTACGCCGAGCGACAATCAGCCGATTGAGAGTTTTTGGAAAACTCTCGAATGTGAGATGGCTGATATCAGCCATCTCACATTCGAAGAAGCTTCGAGAACGATTGTAGACTACATTGAGCTTTATTACAACGCTGAAAGGCTTCATTCAGGTATCGGCTATTATATCCCTAATCATTTTTTCACTCTTTTATCTGTCCACTAATCTTGACAAGTTTCATTTAGGTTAATTTCCTAAAGGAAATTTACATTTAAATTATATTTCCTCTCTCTTTAACATATGATAATGAGAGGTGAAAGATATGGAAAGACTTGCAGATTTTTTGACACCCTTCATTTTCGTCGGGCCCGAGGGGGCACTTATCGAGGGTGTAAAGAGGATAGTGGGCTGGGACGAGTGTGAGATAGAGATAGAGGCGGGACGGCGGATAGCGATAAGCGGAAATCGCCTGAAGGTCGGGTATAAATCAAGTGACAGCGTACTGATAAAGGGAAGAATAAGAGAGATACGCTTTGAGGGTAGAGGGGAATGAATATTTTTCTTTATCGGAGATACAAGATAAAAAGCGAAAAGCCCGAAAAAACGCTCACCGCACTCCTTAACTCCCCCCTCGACTTTTCGAGGGTAAAAAGGGAGGAGGACGGCGTTTCCTTTTGTGCCTCCTTTTTTTACAGAAAGAAGATAAAGGCTCTTTTCGGTGACGTATCCTATCAGAACAAAGGTCTCATTTCAAGGCTTTTCTTTTTAAAAAAGAGGCTCGGGCTTCTTTTTGGCGCTCTTCTCGGTATTTTTTTAATTTACCTCTCGACTTTTTACGTCTGGAGTGTTAGAATAGAAGGGAACGAGGAGCTTGAGGACGAAAAAATCGAGCGTATCCTTTACGAGTGCGGTTTTCACGAGGGCGTGAAAAAATCGCTTATCGACGTGAACGCCCTGCAAAACGAGGTGCTCTCAAGGTGTCACGAGCTCTCCTTCTGCTCGGTGAATATTCACGGAATGACGGCAGACGTCGTGGTGCACGAGAGAGTTACCGTCAGAGAGCCTACCGAAAGAGATATCCCCTATAACCTCGTTTCCGACGCCGACGGCGTAATTCTCTCCTTCGTTATTCTCGACGGACAGAGAATGTTCGAGGTGGGAGATACCGTGACGAGGGGTCAGCTTCTTGTCAGCGGAATAATCGACAGTACCTCCGAGGGCTACAGACTGCGTCAGGCAGAGGGCAAGGTGTGGGCGAAAACCTACCGCACTCTGAATTTTTCCATTCCCTTAAAGTCCCGTGAGAGAATACTCGTGGGGGAAGAATACTCGACGAGGCTATCCGTCCTCGGTCATAGTATCGGACGGGGAGTCGGAAAAAAAGGCGGCGACTGTGATATAGAGCTTGTGTCCGAGCCTTTTCGGCTTTTCGGCGTTTTATTCCCGATAAAAAAAGAAAGCCTCAAGGCTTCCTACTACTCCTTTGAGGAGTGTGAAATAAGCGAGGATGAAGCAAAGGAGAGGCTGATTCTCGACTATAAAAAATATCTCTCCACCGAGCTTGACTCGGGTGAGGTGGCAGAGGAGGAATTCTTTTTCGAGGTGAGGGAGGACGAGATGTGTCTTCGGGTCGAGCTCACGGCGAGAGAAAACATAGCGGTAAAAGAAAAAATAAAGATATAGAGGTATTTATGGCAAACGAAATTTCAATATTTCTCGATAGCGTTGACGTTATATCGAGGGTATTCGGGCCCTCCGACGTCCACGTCAATAAAATAGAAAAGGAGCTCGGCGTACTGCTCGTCAACCGTGACCTTGAAATTAAGATTTCGGGCTCGGACGAGGCGAGCGTGAGGCGTGCCGAGGCGCTTGTGCGCCACCTTGCAAAGAGTGCCGAAATGTGCGAGAACCTGAGTGACCAGAGCGTTACCTATGCGATTTCAATGTGCCTTGAGGATAGGCTCTCGGAGCTTGAGCCGACCCTGAACGAATGCATCTGCATCACCCCGAAGGGCAAGCCGATAAAGGCAAAGACGGTAGGACAGAAGAACTACGTTAAGGCGATAGCCTCGAATACGATTTCCTTCGGCGTCGGCCCTGCGGGAACGGGTAAGACATACCTTGCCGTCGCAATGGCGGTAACGGCACTCCGTCGCCGTGAGGTGAACAGAATTATCCTCACCCGCCCTGCCGTCGAGGCAGGCGAGAAGCTCGGCTTTTTGCCCGGTGATTTACAGACGAAAATCGACCCGTATCTCCGTCCTCTCTACGATGCCCTCTACGAAATGCTGGGCGTTGAGAGCTTTCAGAGACATATGGAGAAGGGAACGATAGAGATTGCACCCCTCGCCTATATGCGAGGCAGAACCCTCGACGACTCCTATATTATTCTCGACGAAGCGCAGAACACCACCCCCGAGCAGATGAAGATGTTCCTCACCCGTCTCGGCTTTAATTCGAAGGCGGTGGTGACGGGTGACGTGACACAGATAGACCTTCCCGACGGAAAGAGCTCGGGACTGAAGCAGGCGCTCGCTATCGTCTCGGATATCGACGGAATTTCGGTAACCTACCTCACCTCGAAGGACGTAGTACGGCATAGCCTCGTCACGAAGATAATCGAAGCATATGATAGGTTTGACAGAAAAAAAGAAGAAAGAAAAAAATAATAAAGAATAAAAAAGGAAGATTTCGCGCAAGGCGAAATCAACCTAAATTATTCATTATTCAATCTTCAACATTCATTAAAAAAGGCTTTGACCAAATCGGTCAAAGCCTTATTTTCTTCCTACGAGATAATCAAGCGTTACTCCATAATAATCGGCGAGCTTTATTGCCGCCCACAAGGGAAGCTCTCGCTCTCCACGCTCGTATCTTTGATATACAGTCAGATGCATATTAAGTATATCCGCAATATCCTTTTGCGTTTTGTCGTTATCTTCTCGAAGGTCACGAACCCTTTTATATATAAACATTCTTATCTCCACATAATGATATTCTGTCATCATTATATAAAAAACACCGTTCGGTATTGACAAATAACACCTTTTGGTGTTATAATTGACAAAAAAGGAGAATACTTATGAAGAAAATCATATTTTTATTTATCTTAATTCTTATTATGTTGCCGTCCTGCGATGAAGAAATCGCGGAAGAAAAAGCAGAACAAGCGGTTGAACAAAGTGAAGTAACGTATATTCTCAATACAAACTCAAAAAAAATACACCGTTCTACCTGCGGAACGGCAAAAAGAATAAGCGACGAAAACAGAGAAGATTATTACGGAGATATAGAGGCTTTGTTTTATGAAGATTACACTACCTGCAAAAACTGTTTCAGAGACTAAAGCCATAAAAAAAGGAAGATTTCGCAAGGCGAAATCAACCTAAATTATTCATTATTCAATCTTCAATATTCATTAAAAAAGAGGCTTCAAAAGAAGCCTCTTTTTACACTTTATTTTACCAGCTCGTCAAGGGTTACTGAAAGAGCCTTTGACAGATAAAGAAGTTCTATATCTGTTACGAATCTTTTACCCGCTTCTATTCTTTGGACTGCATTTTTATCAACGTCGAGTCCTATTCTTTGAAGAGTGTCAGCAAGTTCCCTCTGGGACAGCTTTAGTTCAAGGCGAAATTTCCTCACATTTTGTCCGCATAAATTATGCAGTCCGTCACAAGTTTTGTTTATAAACATAATTTTCTCCAAAATTTTATTATTTATTCTTTATTATTTATAAATAAATTCTGTGAATATATTGAAAAAAGTAAGTTTTTTATATATAATGTTTGCAAGGTAAGACCTGAGCAAGCGTAAAAGCTGGGCGGTTATGCTATCATCTCCCTGAAAGGAGGTGGTTGCTATGGAATATGTGTACATAATGATATATGTTATTACTTTAATTGTGTTAATCATAACCATAAAAAAATAACGCCAGCCCTTCCAAAGCTTTAGCGTTATTCTTTTAATAACCTAATGTTTGGCATAACCGTTTGAGGTCTTGCCTTTTCTACATCCATTATACGCAATAAAAACATTTTTGTCAACAACTTTTTTTGGAAAATGGGAAATTGAAAATTAAGGAAGAATTGTATTTAATTAAAAATTAAGAATTAAAAATTAAAAATGATGGTAAATTTTCCGAAGGAAAAATATCCTAAATTATTCATTCTTCAATCTTCAATATTCATTAAAAAAGAGGCTTCTTCCGAAGCCTCTTTTTATACTTTATTCTGCTTTTTTATCTGCCTTTGAGAGAAGGAGATTAGCGAGTATGCCGAGGATAAGTGCGCAAGCGATAGAGGTAATAGTTACCTTGCCGAAGGTAAGCGTAAGTCCACCGATACCCGAAATAAGAATGGTGGATACAACGAAGAGGTTGCGGTTCTGTTCAAGGTCAACCTTTTGTACCATCTTAAGACCCGATACTGCGATAAAGCCGTAAAGTGCCATACAAACGCCTCCCATTACGCAAGCGGGGATAGAGTTTACAAAAGCAACGAAGGGAGAAAGGAAGGCTATGATGATAGCTCCTACTGCTGCTGTGACAATAGTCACAACCGAAGCGTTACCCGTAATTGCAACACAGCCGACCGACTCGCCGTATGTAGTGTTGGGGCATCCGCCTACGATTGCGCCTGCGATAGAGCCAACGCCGTCACCGAGAAGGGTTCTGTGGAGACCGGGCTCTTCGAGAAGGTCGGACTCGATGATGGAAGAAATGTTCTTATGGTCTGCAAGGTGCTCTGCAAATACTACGAAGGCAACGGGAACGTATGCTACCGCAACGGTTGCGATATAAGAGCCTGTGATTGCCTTAAAGCCGCCAAGCGCCTTGAGGAAGGTAAGATCGGGAACAGCAAGGAAGGTTTCGAGGGTGACCTTGCCGTCGGTGAGAAGCGCCTTGAAGGAATCAAAGCTGAGAACCTTGAGAGCGTCGATACCGGCAGCGTTACCGATGAGAGTGAAGATAAGAGCTACTGCATATCCTGCGAGAATACCGAGAATGAAGGGGATGAGACGTGCCATCTTCTTGCCGTAGGTTGCACAAATCATAACGACTGCAAGAGTTACGAGTCCGCAGATGAGAGCAACGTGAGGAGAAGCAAGAGGTGCGCCGTTAACCTGAACACCGCCCTTAACGATATCGCCTACTGCGTTTCCTGCAAGGGAAAGACCGATGATTGCAACGATAGGACCGATAACGACGGGGGGCATAAGCTTGTTTATCCAGCTGACGCCGACGAGCTTAACGATTATTGCGATAACGACGTAGACAAGACCTGCAAGAGCTGCACCGATAAGAAGTCCTACGTAACCGAGAGCAACGGTGGAAGCGCCTGCGAAGGCTGCCGCCATTGAGCCGAGGAAGGCGAAGGACGAGCCGAGGAATACGGGGCTCTTAAATTTGGTGAAAAGAAGGTAAACGAGAGTTCCGATACCTGCGCCCATAAGAGCTGCGGCGGGACTCATTGCGTCAGCACCCGAAAGATTTGCGTTTCCGTTGGTGATAACGGGTACTACGAGGGTTGCCGCCATAATAGCAAGAAGCTGCTGAATGGCGAAGATGATAACCTGACCGAACGGGGGTTTGTCCTTTACGTTGTAGATGAGTTTCATTTTGTGAAAATCTCCTTTTTCTTTTTTTGATAAGCCCAAAAAAATATCCTTGCTTAAAGCAAGGACTCGAAAAATCTTGCTTCAAAGGACTCTTCAAGACTTATCAGATGTTGATTAATTATATAATAAAAATAGGTAGCTTGTCAATAGAAGTCGAAAAATTTGTCTTGAAAAGAATTAACATTTGTGGTAAACTAACTTATATTATTAATAAGGAGAGACGGCGTATGAAAAGACTCACCGCCTTAATACTTGTACTGATTTTTATTTTCACCCTCGTTTCCTGCGAAAAGAAGGACGGGGAGCTTAAATACGTTTTCCTTTTTATCGGCGACGGTATGGGAATGAATACGGCGTACCTTCATTACGATACCCTCGAAAAATTCGACACCTTCGGCGCTATGACAACCTACAATCTTTCCTCCGAGATAACCGATTCTGCATCTGCCGCCACCGCTATGGCGTCGGGTGAGAAGACGCTGACGGGCTACGTTGGACTTGACGCAAAGGGAAGGGAGCTTACGACACTCACCGACTTTTTCAAAAAGAGTGGTATGAAGGTGGGACTCGTATCCTCGCAGGCTGTAAATCACGCGACCCCTGCCGCCTTCTACGCTCACAATTTATCGAGATATAACTATTATGAAATAGGGCTTGATTTTATAAATTCGAAAATCGACCTTTTTGCAGGGGCGGGCTTTCTTATCCCCGACGGCGAGGAGGGGAACCTATATGCGCTTGCAGGAGAGCGTCTTATCACAAGCGGACAGGAGTATCTTCCCTTCGAAATTGACCGCAAGGACGAGCCTTCTCTTGCAGACTATCTCTCGCTTGCGATAGACGAGCTTGAAAACGAAAACGGCTTTTTTATAATGTGCGAGGGCGGCAGAATAGACAGCGCTCTGCACCGAAGCGACGCTGCCTCGGCAATGCAGGAGATGAAGGCGTTTTCAAGCGCCATAGAGCGTGCGCTCGACTTCTACGGGAAGCACCCGAACGAAACGCTTATCGTCGTCACCGCCGACCACGAAACGGGGGGACTCACTCTCGGCTACACCGAGACCGAGTACGAGCTTTATCCCGACGTCCTTCTTTCACAGAAAATTTCGGGAGAAGCCTACGAAAAGGAATACGTTTCATCCTATATAGAAAACAAGTCGTCCTTTGAGACGGTGCTTCTTGACCTTGAGAAGCTTTTCGGACTTGAGAATCTCTCGGCGTATGAGAGGGATACCCTCGAAAATGCATACATCAAAACGATGCTCGGCACTACCTCCTACACCTCGGAGGACTGGGTGGAGTTTTCGGACAAATGCCCCCTTGCAGTTACGGCGACGGCGCTCGTTGCAAAAAGGGCAGGACTGTCCTTCACCACCTTCTATCATACCGCCTCCCCCGTCGGAGTATGGGCGAAGGGTGTCGGTGAGGAGCGCTTCGAGGGGTTTTATGATAATACCGAAATATTTGAGAAATTAATTATTAAAGATTGACTTTTTCCCTACATAGTAGTATCATAATTAAGTTAAGAGAAAGCGAAATAGGGGCTTTTAAGTGTTTAAAAAGGGAATTGTAAAAAAACACGCTCGGTGCGATAACCGCAATCTACCTTTTGATTCGTGACAGAAAGGCTAACGTATGATTTACAACAACATTCTTGAAGCGATGGGGAATACCCCCATTATAAAGCTTTCAAATATGACGGATGAAAATTCAGCCGACATCCTCGTGAAGTTCGAGGGACTGAACGTCGGCGGCTCGATAAAAACGAGAACGGCTTACAATATGATACTTGACGCCGAAAGGCGAGGAATTATAAAGAGCGACACCATAATCGTCGAGCCCACAAGCGGTAATCAGGGCATCGGACTTGCGCTCGTCGGTGCGGTAAAGGGACTGAAGGTAAAGATAATTATGCCCGACTCGGTGAGCGAGGAGAGAAGAAAGCTCGTTCGTCATTACGGCGCAGAGGTAATTCTCGTACACGATGCGGGAAATATCGGAGAGTGTATCGAGGAGTGTCTGAAGCTCGCCCTTAAAATGCGTAGTGAGGACCCGAGGGTATTCGTGCCACAGCAGTTTGAAAACCCCGCAAATTCGGGCGTTCAGCGAGAGGTCACCGCTATGGAGATAATCGAGGCGGTCGGCGGTGAAATTCACGGCTTCTGCTCGGGTATCGGTACGGGGGGCACTATAACGGGAATAGGGGAGACGCTGAAGAAATATAACCCCGATATCGAGATATGGGCAGTTGAGCCCGAGCACGCCGCAATTCTGTCGGGCGGCTCGATAGGAACACATCTTCAGATGGGCATCGGCGACGGAATTATTCCCGAAATACTTAATCAGAATATCTTTTCGGATATCTGCATCGTCAACGATAGCGAGGCGATAGAAACGGCAAAGCTCCTTGCCTCGAAGGAAGGAATAATGTGCGGAATTTCGAGTGGAACGAACGTTGCGGCAGCCCTCAAGCTTGCCCGCAAGCTCGGACGAGGAAAAACCGTCGTCACAGTACTTCCCGACACCGCCGAAAGATATTTCTCAACACCGCTATTTGAATAAAAAATAACACAAGGAAGGTATAAATTATGTCAAGCTACAAAATTGAAACCAAATGCATACAGTCGGGCTACAAGCCCTCGAACGGTGAGCCGAGACAAATTCCGATAGTGCAGAGCACGACCTTTAAATATGATACGAGCGAGGATATGGGAAAGCTTTTCGACCTTGAGGCGTCGGGATATTTCTATTCCAGACTCCAGAACCCCACCTGCGATGCGGTGGCATCCAAGATATGCGCCCTTGAGGGAGGCACGGCGGCAATGCTCCTCTCCTCGGGACAGGCGGCGAACTTCTTCGCGGTATTCAATATCGCA
>JAZQUE010000048.1:0-2270 GCA_045631145.1 Eubacteriales bacterium | reverse complement strand
TATTTTCAAAAAACTATTGACTTTTTTCGAGATAGATGTTAAATTTATATCGTGAGTTAGCACTTGAACACGACGAGTGCTAAAAAATCAAAAAGAAGGCGGTGAAAAGATGGATTTAAACGAAAGAAAAAGAAGGATACTGAAATCTATCGTAGACACCTACATTTCGTCGGGAGAGCCCGTCGGCTCGAAGTATCTGAGCGATGCGATGGGACTTGATATCTCGTCGGCGACGATACGAAACGAAATGAGCGAGCTTGAAAGCCTCGGACTTCTCGAACAGCCTCACACCTCGGCGGGACGAGTTCCCTCGAGTCTCGGATACCGAATGTACGTCGATAGCCTTATGAATCAATATTCCTTATCTCTCGAGGAAATCAACGTCTTAAACGACGTTATGAATTCAAGGCTTCATCACCTCTCGGATATCGTCGGAGACCTCACGAGAGTACTTTCTGATATGACCGATTATACGGCGTTCGCCTATACTGCAAAGCCGAGAGCGAGCACAATAGTCAGATTTGAAGGGGTGTATCTTTCTCCGAAAAATTTTCTCCTCGTTATGATAACCTCCCTAGATAACGTTAAGACGAGGCAGATAAAAACCGATATCACTCTCACCGTCGAAGTGCTGAACGTAATCGTCAAGCTTTTGAACGAAAACCTTACGGGAATTAATATTGAACAGCTCAGTCTTGAGGACGTTTACGCCCTTGAGGATAAGTTTGGAGTTTACAGGGGACTCCTTTCGGATATATTAAGAATAATTATCGACACCGTAAAGGGTGAGAGCGAAAAAGAGGTCTATCTCGACGGTATGTCGAACATATTGAAGCACCCCGACTTCGCCGATATTTCAAAAACGAGAAGCCTCATTTCTCTGCTTGAGGATAAAGAGGACCTCATTCGTATGATTACCGACCCGTCGGTAGGTCACGAGGGACTCAACGTTCTTATCGGCGACGACAATCTCGAGGAAGGGCTCGACAGAACGAGCTGTATTTACCACAAATTCAATATCGGCGGTAACGTAACGGGAGTTCTCGGTCTTATCGGTCCGAAGCGTATGGACTACTCGGGCGTTATAGCAAGACTTGAATACGTCGTCAGAAACCTTATCGGCGACGAAAATACAAAGTAAATGAAAGGACACGGTATGACAGAAGAGAAGAAGACCGAAGAGCTCGAAGCCGAAGAGGTGGCAGAGCCCGTCGAAGAAGCCGAGGAAACGGTTGAGGAAACCGTTTCGAAGGAGGACTATTCCTCGCTTTACGATAAGTATTTGAGGGCGATTGCAGAATTCGACAACTATAAAAAGAGAACCCAAAAGGAAAAGGAAGAAATCTATTCGATAGCGAAGGCAGACGTCGTAATGAGCCTGCTTCCCGTAATCGACAACTTTGAAAGAGCCGAAAAGTTCTCGAAGGACGAAAGCGTCGAGGAGGGAATGGCTCTCATAAAGAAGCAGTTCTCGGAATTTTTGAAGAAGATAGGCGTTGAGGAGATTGAGGCGGAGAATAAACCCTTCGACCCGAATTTTCACAATGCGGTGCTTCACGAGGACAGGGAAGACCTGCCCGAGAACACGGTGGTAGAAGTACTTCAGAAGGGCTACCGCCTTGGAGAAAAAGTAATAAGACACGCGATGGTCAAAGTCGCAAACTAAATAAAGAAAGAGGTAAATTATTATGGCAAAAATTATAGGTATAGACCTTGGTACAACAAACTCCTGCGTTGCAGTTTTCGAGGGCGGTGAGCCCAGCGTTATCCCCAACCCCGAAGGAGCGAGAACTACCCCCTCGGTAGTAGCGTTCTCGAAGACGGGCGAAAGACTTGTCGGACAGATAGCAAAGAGACAGGCTATCACCAATCCCGACAGAACTATCAGCTCTATCAAGCGTGATATGGGTACCGACAGAAAGGTAGCTATCGACGCAAAGAACTACACTCCTCAGGAGATTTCGGCAATGATTCTTCAGAAGCTCAAGGCAGATGCAGAAAGCTTCCTCGGAACGAGCGTTAATCAGGCGGTAATTACCGTTCCCGCATACTTCACCGACGCACAGCGTCAGGCTACCAAGGATGCAGGTAAGATTGCAGGTCTTGATGTAAAGAGAATTATCAATGAGCCTACGGCAGCAGCTCTTGCTTACGGTCTGGACAATGAAAAAGAGCAGAAGATCATGGTATACGACCTGGGCGGCGGTACTTTCGACGTTTCCATCATCGAGATCGGTGACGGCGTTATCGAAGTTCTGGCTACCAACGGT
>JAZQUE010000047.1:0-11531 GCA_045631145.1 Eubacteriales bacterium | reverse complement strand
TCATCGTTGCAGCTTTCCTCTCTATGTTTATTTTCGGCTTCAATCTCGATACCGACTTCGCAGGCGGTATCACTCTCCAGTACGACCTTCACAAAACTCTCGACAAGGCAGAGCTCGACAACGTGCGCTCCCTCGTCGATTCGGTTGACGGCATTACCGTCAATACCATTCAGAAGTCGGGCGACAACGCTACCTGCGTTATCATTAAGGCGTCCGACGCTACTCCCGAGGTAGTAGACGAGGTCTACACAGTCCTCAATATAGCCTACGGCGCAGAGCTTGAGACTCCCGAAGAAGCTCCTGAAGAAACTCCCGAGGAAACAACCGAAGAAACTACTGAGGAAACTACTGAGGAAGTAACCGCGGAGACAACCGAAGAAGTAACCGAAGAAGTAACCGAAAAAGTAACCGAAGAAGTAACCGAAGAAACCACCGAGGAAACGGAGGAGGAGACTCCTGCCGAGCCCGAGGAGGAGATAGTTTACGGCGGAGAGGTTCCCGTAGAGATTCTCGCAGAGTCGAGAATAGGCGCGTCGATTTCGAATGAGATCAAGCGCTCTGCGGTTATAGCAACTGTAATTGCAGTTATTCTGATGCTCGTTTACATCACCGTAAGATTTGAGTTCCGTTCGGCTATTGCCGCAGTTCTCTGTCTTATTCACGATATAGTTCTCGTAGTTGCTACCTATGCGGTGCTCGGAATACCTGTAAGCAGTAACATTATAGCGGTGATGCTCACCATTCTCGGATATTCTATCAACGCTACAATCGTTCTCTTTGACAGAATAAGAGAAAACCGCAAGAAGATGGGTAAGACCGACTTCGGCGTTATCATCAATATTTCTTCCCGTCAGACGCTTATGCGTTCGGTAAACACTACGATCACCACGCTCTTTACTATAGGTATGGTATATATACTTGGAGTTCACTCGATTAAGGAGTTTGCACTTCCTCTCATCGTGGGAATTATCGCAGGTCTTTATTCCTCTTTATTCCTTTCGGGCTCCTTCTGGTATATACTTACCCCCAAGAAGAAGTAAGTCATTAAAGAAAAACACTCCGCATATAATTTTTAAAATTGTATGCGGAGGTTTTATTTTTTTGAAAAAGCTTGCTGTGGCGATAATATGTCTTATTATAATGCTCATATCCTTTCTTGTCGGAAAGGACAACCGTTCGCTCGACGATGCGTCGGCAATACTGATGTCGAAGATGATGTCAAGTCCCGAGGCAGTAGAGGTATTTAATCTCGACGGAGGTGTTTTCGTTTGAAGATAGTCGTTGAGCCATCGTTTCTTATTACCCTTGCCGTCTTTTTTATAGGGGGCGACCTTGTCTATACCTCTATTATGCTTTTTTCCGCCCTCATTCACGAGGCAGGGCACCTGACGGCGCTTAAAATTTTCGGCGTGAGAGTAAACGCCCTCGTGCTCGGTCTTTTCGGCGGAACGCTCTTTCTCGAAAAAAAGCTTATCAGCTATAAAAAGGATATTGCCGTCGCCCTGTCGGGAAGTCTTTTTAACTTTTTGGCGGCGGTTATTTTGTTTTATCTCTGTCGGTGGCGCTTTTCGGAGTATCTATTTTTCTTCTTTCTTGCAAATCTTTTTTACGCCCTCTTTAATCTCTTGCCGATAGCGAGCCTCGACGGCGGAAGGGCACTTCTTTCGCTTCTCCTTACAAAAAAAGAACCCTACGAAGCCGAAAGGCTGGTAGGGTGGTCGTCGAGGGTGACTCTTTTTTTACTTGCGGCGGCGGGTCTTTATCTCGTGTCGGAATTTTCCTTCAACGTCTCTCTCTTTGTGCTCTTGCTTCTCCTTTACGCCGAGTCGAGCGTCGGTCATATCATATCGGGGTACGAGTTTTGCCGAAGCGCCTCATAGACGGCAACCGCCGCCGAGTTTGAAAGGTTGAGACAGCGAAGGTCGTTTTTCATCGGAATTCTGACGGCTTCATCTCGGTGAGCCTCGATAAGAGCCTCGGGAAGCCCCTTCGTCTCTTTACCGAAGATGAGATAGACCTCCCCCTCGTATTTCACCTCGGCAAAGCTTTTTTCTGACTTAGTAGTGAAGAAGAAATAGCTTCCCTTGCACTTCTCGAAAAAAGCTTCAATCGAGGGGTATCTGTGTACGTCGAGCTTGTCCCAATAGTCGAGCCCCGCACGCTTCAGCTTCGCACTGTCTATCTCGAAGCCCAGAGGCTCAATGAGGTGAAGGCTTGCTCCCGTTACGGCGCAGGTTCTTGCAATGTTACCCGTGTTTTGCGGAATTTCAGGCTCGTGAAGGACGATATTTATATGTAAAAAATCTTTTTTCATAAAATTTCTCCACCTTAAAAAAGTACTTATATATATTAACATATTGTGTCCCACTTGTAAAGCCAAAAACAAAATTTGAACCTAAAACTTGACAAAAGCAGAGAAAGACAATATAATGTTATGCGGTAGATGTCAGAAAGGAGAAGCTATGAAAAAAGGATATCCCACACACGAGAGCAGGACAGTCACCGACTTAAAGCATCTTGTTAAGTCTGCCGCAGAAGTACACGGTGACAGAACCTATCTCAGATATAAGGGCAGCGAGCCCGATGAAATTATCGACGTAAATTATATTGATTTTGATAAATATATTGATAGACTTGGAACGGCTTTCTATTCCCTCGGACTCAAGGGTAAGCACATCGCAGTTATCGGCGAGACCTCGAAGGACTGGATAGCGACCTATCTTGCCACCGTCAACGGCGGCAGCGTAATAGTACCCCTTGACAAAGAGCTCACAGAAGACGAAATAAAGAACTTCCTTATAGTGTCGGAGGCGTCTGCCGTTGTTTATTCTGACAGATTTCACGATTACTTTGAAAGAATTTCCGACGAGGTCGGCATTTCCTATTTTATCAGAATGGGAAGCGCAGATTACGAAAGAAAGAACGAGAAGTTCACGTCTGTCGAGGACCTTGTGGCGAAGGGAAAGCGCCTTCTTCGTGAGGACGTCACCGACTTTATCGACTACGAGGTGAACGTCGAGGACGACGCGGTTATTATATTCACCTCGGGCACTACGGGTACCTCGAAGGGCGTTCTTCTCTCCCAGAAGAATATCACCGCTGCAATCAATGCGTCCTCCGCGATGCTTGAATTTTCGAAGGACGACGTGCTTTTGTCGGTTCTTCCGACGCATCATACCTATGAGATGACCTGCGGAATACTCACTCCTATGCTCATCGGCGCTACCGTCTGCATTAACGACGGTATGAAATATCTTCTTAAGAACTTCAGAATTTTCCGTCCCTCTGTTCTTATCCTCGTGCCTCTTTTCGTCACGACGGTATATAAGAGAATATGGGACACCGCAAAGAAGAACAATCAAGAAAAGAAGCTGAAGCGTGGAATCGCCGTATCGGGCGTGCTTCGTCACGCGGGCATCGACCTTCGAGGATTCTTTTTCAGTCAGGTAAACTCTGCCTTCGGCGGAAAGCTGAAGAAGGTAGTATGCGGCGGCGCGGCACTCGCTCCCGAATACGTCAAGGGCTTTGAGGACGTCGGTATCAATCTCGTGCAGGGCTACGGAATTACCGAATGCTCTCCTCTCGTATCGGTATGCCCCTTCCATTGGAAGAAATACGCATCTGTCGGACTTCCCGTTTTCGGTGTCGAGGTAAGAATTGACAAAGAGAATGAAGAGGACAGCGAGGGCGAGATCGTCGTCAGAGGCGACAATATTATGAAGGGCTACTACAAAGCACCCGAGCTCACCGCCGAGGTTCTCGACGAGGACAGCTGGTTCAAGACGGGTGATATCGGATATATTGACGAGGACGGCTTTATCTATATCACGGGCAGAAAGAAGAACATTATCATACTTGATAACGGTAAGAACGTCTATCCCGAGGAGATAGAGGAGCACCTTTACAGAGTAGAGCTTGTGGCGGAATGCGTCGTCGTCGGCAAGGCAAACGCCTCGGGCGAGACGGTTATCACCGCCCAGATTTTCCCGAACTTCGATAAGGCGAAGGAAATGGGACTCGACGGCATCGAGGAAATAAGAGATGCGGTAAAGGGCGAGGTTCAGGAGCTCAATAAGAGGCTTCCGATTTTTAAGCAGATCAGAGGCATTGAGATAAGAAAAACGGAATTTGAAAAAACGACCACAAAAAAGATTAAAAGAATCAAAGGAGAATGACCATGTTTGAGGAAATTAAGAACGCTCTTATCGAGGAGCTTGACGTTGACGAGGATATAATTACTGCCGACGCCGAGTTCGTAAACGATTTGAAGCTTAACTCTCTTGAGCTTGCAGACCTCGTAGTTCTTTGCGAGGATAAATTCGGAGTTGAAATCGAGGAGCAGGATATCCACACACTCATTACGGTAGGAGACCTTGTTGAATACCTCGAGGGAAAGCAGGCGTAAAATGGCAGAGAAGAAGAATATAACCATAAAGGTGAAGGATATCGGTGAGATAAAGCTTGAGCTTTACCCCGAATTTGCACCTATCACAGTTGAAAACTTTGTAAGACTTGCGTCGGAGGGCTTCTATAACGGGCTCATTTTCCACCGAGTAATCGCAGGCTTTATGATACAGGGCGGATGCCCCGAGGGAACGGGTATGGGTAACCCCGGCTATTCGATAAAGGGCGAGTTCTCGTCGAACGGCGTAAATAACCCCTTGAAGCACGAAAGAGGCGTTATCTCGATGGCGAGAGCCATGAACCCCGACTCCGCGGGAAGCCAGTTCTTCATAATGCACGAGGACGCACCTCACCTTGACGGACAGTACGCCGCTTTTGGTAAGGTAGTCGAGGGCATCGAGGTGGTAGACGCTATCGCAAGCGCTAAAACCGATATGCGCGACCGTCCCTATGAGGATAAGGCAATCGAAAGTATTACGGTTGAATAAATAAAAGGTTGAGAGAAATCTCAACCTTTTTTAATGGGAAATTGCATTTTTATGTAACTTTTTATTGAATATCGAATATTGAATATTGAATAATTTCTGTAAATTTTGCCTCTGGCAAAATTATAATTGATTGTAAATTTCGCTTTAGCGAAATTGTCCTAAATTCTTCAATCTTAAATATTCATTATTCATTTCACAAGAGCGTTTCCCGCTCTTTTTTAATGGGAAATTAAACTATTTGTTTTTAATATCATTAGTTCTGCCCGTTATATAATCAAGAGAAACCTTATAAAAGTCTGCTAAAAAAATAAAATGATGCATAGGAAGCTCTCTTTTGCCACATTCATACATTGAATAATGCTGTTGCGAGATATTTAAAAGTTTAGCAATTTCAAGTTGAGAAAGGTCTGCGTCCTCTCTTAAATCACGAAGTCTTTTATAAAAATACATTTTAGTATCACCTCATCAAGAATTATAACACACATATAAAAATATGTGCTTGACTTACATACAAATATATGTTATGATAATCAAAACCAATCAATTTAGGAGGGATAACGGTGTTACTTGAAAGACTATGGTACGATTTTCAAATGGAAAAGTCGGCTATGCTTAATGAAAATGAAAGGGAGGCTATGGGAAGAATTATAGAGCTTGAAGAAATATTTTTAAAAAGAGAAGAGACGAAAAAGGCGTTTGAAAAATATCTTGACATAGCTTCAGAGGTTACTTGTGAGCGAGAAAAAGAAATATTTGTTGAAGGTGTTCGTTTTGGTGAAAATTTCGTTATAGAAGCTTTGAATAACAAAGCATAAGAGTTCGGCTTTTTCCGAACTTTTCTTTTTGTTATAAAAATCTCCGATTTTCTGAAACTTTTTCGTTTTACCTATTTTCAAAATAAATAATCTGTGCTAAAATATAATGAATAATTATATTTTCAGGTGATATTATGCTAATGCTTGTCGGGGATACCCTTGAAATGAAGAAGAAGCACCCTTGCGGAGATAACCGCTTTACCGTTTTGCGCGTCGGAAGCGACGTGAAGGTGAGGTGCGTTAGCTGTGCGAGAGAGGTGACTGTTCAGAGAGTGAAGATAGAAAAGGGAATAAAGCGCGTTTTGACACCCGACGGTGAGGAAAGGAAATAAGACTATATGTTTAAAAGACTTGAGGATACCGAAAAGAGATTTACTGAAATTGAGGAAAAGCTTGCTCTTCCCGAGGTTATGAACGATCAGGAGGAGTATAAAAAGCTCACGAAGGAATATAAGGTGCTCTCTCCCATTACCGAAAAGTGGCGAGAATACAAGAAGTGGCAGAAAAACAAAGCCGAGGCAGAGGAGCTTATCGCACTCGAGGAGGGCGAAATGAAGGCTCTTGCTGAGGAGGAGATAGTCACCGCCAAGGAGGAAATGGAGAAGATCGAGGGAGAGCTTAAAATACTGCTTCTTCCGAGAGACGAGAACGACGACAGAAACGTCATCGTTGAAATCAGAGGCGGTGCAGGAGGTGAGGAGGCGGCGCTTTTCTCCTACGTCCTTTACAGAATGTACAATATGTACGCCGACTCGGTTGGCTTTAAGACCGAGCTTCTGAGTGCTAATGAGACGGAGCTTGGGGGCTTTAAAGAGGTCTCCTTTATGATAAGCGGAGAGGGCGCATATTCGAGAATGAAGTACGAAAGCGGAGTTCACCGAGTTCAGCGAGTTCCCGAAACCGAAGCGCAGGGCAGAATTCACACCTCTACCGTTACCGTTGCGGTGCTTCCCGAGGCGGAGGAGGTTGACGTTGAGCTCAACCCCGCAGACCTTGAAATCGAGGCGCACAGAGCGTCGGGCGCAGGCGGTCAGCACGTCAACAAGACCGACTCTGCCATTCGTATGATACACAAGCCGACGGGCATCGTCGTCGAGTGTCAGGACGAGCGAAGCCAGTATAAAAACCGAGACAAGGCGATGAAGATAATGCGTACCAAGCTTTATGAAAAGAAGCTTGAGGAGCAGAACAGCGCACTTGCAAGCGAGCGTAAGAGTCAGGTAGGAACGGGCGACAGAAGCGAGAGAATCAGAACCTATAACTATCCGCAGGGCAGAGTTACCGACCACAGAATAGGACTTACCCTTTATAATCTTGAAAACATCCTGAACGGCTCTATTTCTCCCATAATCGACGCTCTTGCGGCGGCAGATACCGCAGATAAGCTTGCGAACGGTGAATTTTAATGGAAACTAAAATAGTTAAAATATTGGCCGACAGGGTAGAGGAGTACGAAAAGGAGCTTGCCGAGGCGGCAGAGATAATAAAAAGGGGAGGACTCGTTGCCTTTCCTACCGAAACGGTTTACGGACTCGGGGCAAACGCCCTCGACGAAAAAGCCGCCGAGAAGATATACTCCGCAAAGGGACGTCCCTCCGACAACCCTCTCATTATCCATATCGCAGATAAGGGTGACTACCGAAAATATTGCGAGATAGAAAACGAGGAGGGCTTCAAAGGTCTGACCGATGCCTTCGTGCCGGGACCTATCACTATTATACAGAAGAAAAAGAGCATTATTCCCGATACCGTTACGGCGGGAATGGATACCGTTGCGGTGAGATTTCCCTCTCACCCCGTAGCACGCCGACTTATAGAGCTTGCGGGCGTGCCGATAGCCGCCCCCTCGGCTAACACCTCGGGCAGACCGAGTCCTACGAGGGCGAGCCACGTTATAGAGGATATGATGGGTAAGGTCGATATGATAATCGACGGCGGCGAGTGCGAGGTCGGACTTGAATCGACGATAGTTCTTATAAAAGAAGGAGAGCTTACCCTTCTCCGCCCAGGCGGAATAACCGCCTCTGCGCTTGAAAGGGTATGGGGTGAAATAAAGCTCGACCGAGCAGTTACCGAAAAGCTTTCTCCCGACGAAAAGCCCCTTGCCCCAGGTATGAAGTACCGCCACTACGCCCCGACGGCTCAGGTCGTGCTTTTGAGGGGAGAGGACTCGAGTGTTCGTGATTTTTTAAAAAAAGCCCTCGAGAAAGAAGAAGCGGGCGTCATCTGCTACCGAGAGGACGGCTTCGAGGAAGGGGAGAGAGTGAGGATAATCGGCTCGAAGGAGGACAAGAGCGAAATGGCGCACCGCCTTTTCGATATCCTTCGGTATTTTGATTCGCTTGAAAGAATTACTACCATATACGCGAGGCTTCCCGACTCCGACGGAGTGGGACTTGCCCTTGCAAACCGACTTATAAAAGCGTCGGGATACACTGTATTAGAGGTTTGAAGATGAAAATTATCGGTTTATCGGGACAAAGCGGAGCAGGAAAGACCACCGCCCTCGAGGAGCTTCGTGCCCTCGGCGCAACCGTTTGCGACTGTGACCTCGTTTCAAGAGAGGTTATGGAGAAGGGGAAGCCCTGCTCGAGAGAGCTGATTTCTCTTTTCGGTGACGGTATTGCTTCTCCCGACGGCGAGATTTACCGAAAAAAGCTCGCAGAGCTTGTATTCTTTGATAAAAAGAAGCTTGAAAAGCTCACCGAGATAACCCATCGCTATATCAAGGAGAGAATTTTTTCTCTCATAGACGAGGCGAGAGGGAGAGGGGACGCTCTTTTCGTCATAGACGCACCGCTTCTTTTTGAAAGCGGACTTGATAAAATTTGTGACCTGACGCTTGCCGTGACCGCACCGTATGAGACGAGAATTGCGAGAATAACAGAGCGTGACGGCATCACGAGAGAGCTTGCCGAAAAGAGACTTGAGGCTCAGCTCTCGGAGGAGGAGCTTCGCCTTCTTGCCGACGAGGTGATAGAAAACTCAGGGTCGCTCGAGGACTTAAAGAAAGCCGTCAGAGATTTTGCCGAAAGAAAAGGAATAGTAAAGTGAAAAGAAGAAAGCTTAAAGTAATGCCCGTCGTAACCCTTGCACTCTTTACAGCACTTTTACTCTTTATTGCAGTTATCGTGATCGTCCGTGTAAACAGAGAGATAATATACCCCACCGATTATAGCGAGGTGGTCGAGAAGATTTCTCTTGAGGAGGGCGTCAGCGAGCATATAATCTACGCCGTAATCTATACCGAAAGCTCCTTTCAGAAGGATGCCGTGTCGAGTGTGGGAGCCGTCGGACTTATGCAGCTTCTACCCTCTACTGCCGAGTGGCTTGTTGAAAGAGAGGGCGGGAAGTACGACGAGAGCCTTCTTACAGACCCCGAATTTAACGTAAGGTGCGGCGTGAAATTTTTAAAAATTCTTTACGACCGCTACGAAAACTGGGACGCCGCCCACGCCGCCTATCACGCAGGCTTTACGAGAGTTGACGGCTGGCTCGAGGAGGGCGTTGCATATTATCGGGACGGACAGCTCGTCGGCATACCGATAGAGGCAACCGAGGTGTATGTGAATAGACTCAGAGAGATGAGAGAAAAATATTTCAAACAGCTTGAAAAGGAGAAAACAGATGAAAAAGAATGATATAGAGGCACTTGAAAAAGAGCTCGTTTACAAGAGAAAAAATGCTTTTCACACACTCTCGAAGAGCGAAATAAAGAAGGCGTATTCTTACGCCGAGGGCTATAAGAGCTTCCTAGACGCTAAAACCGAAAGAGAAGCGGTGGCGGCTGCACTCGCCCTCGCGAGAGATAACGGCTTTATCGAGTGGTCACCCGACAAGAAATACAAGGCGGGCGACAAAATATATTTCGTCAACAGAAAAAAGGCGATAATACTTGCGAAGATAGGCAGTGAGGATATCGAAAAGGGCGTTTCGATTGCGGCGGCGCATATCGACGCACCCCGCCTCGACCTCAAGCCCAACCCCCTCTATGAAGCCGAGAGTATGTCCTACCTCGACACTCACTATTACGGCGGAATAAAGAAGTATCAGTGGGTCACTCTCCCTCTTGCGATGCACGGAGTTGTCGTGAAGAAGGACGGCACGAGCGTTGAAATAAATATCGGTGAAAAGGAAAGCGACCCCGTTTTCTATATAACCGACCTTCTTCCCCACCTCGGCGCAGAGCAGATGAAGAAAACGCTTGGCGAGGGAATTTCGGGAGAAAGCCTTAATATCCTCGTCGGAAGCGAGCCTATCGACGACAAGACCGCAGGGGGAGTGAAGCTCAACACCCTGAAGCTTCTCTCGGAAGCCTACGGAATTTCGGAGGACGACTTTATGTCGGCTGAAATCTCCCTCGTCCCCGCAGGGAAGGCAAGGGATATCGGCTTCGACAGAAGTCTCATTTCGTCATACGGCCACGACGACAGAGTCTGCGCATACCCCGCAATGACCGCCCTTTTTGATTTAAAGAACGTAAGCCGTACCGCTATCGTCTGCCTCACCGATAAGGAGGAGGTAGGAAGTATGGGTAACACGGGACTTGACAGCAGCTACCTTTACGACTTTATCGAGGAGCTTGCCCTTTCCTTCGGTAAGAACCCGAAAACCGTATTCAGAAATTCATTTTGTCTTTCCGCCGACGTTAATGCGGCGTACGACCCTGCCTTTGCAGAGGTATATGAAAAGAACAATTCGTCGTATATCAACTGCGGAGTCGTGGTAACGAAGTATACGGGCGCTCGCGGAAAGAGTGGCTCGTCTGAGGCGTCTGCCGAGTTTATGGCAGAGATAAGACGCGTTTTCGACGAAAACGGCGTCGTATGGCAGATGGGAGAGCTCGGTAAGGTGGACGTAGGAGGCGGCGGCACAGTCGCGAAATACGTTGCTAACCGCAATATCGACGTCGTTGATATCGGCGTACCCGTCCTTTCGATGCACGCTCCCTTTGAAGCGGTATCCAAGCTCGACGTATACGAAACCTATAAAGGAATATTGGAGTTTTTTGAAAAGCTTTGATTATGAATAAACCTGAAATACTTTCCCCTGCGGGAAACCTGGAAAAGCTTACCTTTGCCGAAAATTACGGAGCAGATGCCGTATATTTTGCGGGTCACGCCTTCGGTATGAGGGCTGCGGCGGGTAACTTTTCGACAGAAGAAATGATAAAGGGCGTGGAGTTACTCCACGCCAAAGGGAAGAAAGTCTATCTTACCCTCAATACGATGCCGAGAAACGCTGAAATGGCACTTCTCGACAGCTATCTCGACGAGATATCCGCCGTCGGAGTTGATGCCGTTATCGTAGCCGACCTCGGAGTTTTTGAAGCGGTGAGAAGAAGGCTTCCCGAGGTGGATATACATATCTCCACCCAAGGCGCTAATATGAATTACGCCTCCTGCCGTATGTGGCACGAAATGGGTGCGAAGCGAGTGGTGCTCGCAAGGGAGCTCTCCCTCGACGACATCGCCGAAATACGAGCAAAAACGCCGAAAACGCTTGAGCTTGAAGCCTTCGTGCACGGTGCTATGTGCGTGTCGGTGTCGGGAAGATGCCTTCTCTCCGAGTACTATCTCGGACGTGACGCAAACAGAGGAGCCTGCGCCCAGCCTTGTCGCTGGATATATAACTTCGCCGAGGAAAAGCGCCCCGACGATAAACTCACCGCAGAGCTTCACCCCGAGGGCACTTATATTTTCGGCTCGAAGGATATGAACCTCGTGTCACATATTCCCGAGCTTGTCAAGGCGGGTATCGACAGTCTTAAAATCGAGGGCAGAATGAAGAGCGCTTACTATACCGCCGTCGTTACCAACGCTTA
>JAZQUE010000046.1:0-2629 GCA_045631145.1 Eubacteriales bacterium | reverse complement strand
GGAGATGCAGTAACGGGTGCCGCAACGGTAATTTCCGCAATGGGCGCAGGCAAGACTGCCGCAAAGGCGATAGATGAATATTTGAGTAAATAATAAAAAGGTAGATTTCGGGTGTTTCACCCGAAATCTTTTTTGTTTTATGATATCAATTTTACATTATTAACACCACACAAAAAAAGGTTCACTTCATTTGAAGTGAACCTTTTTAAATATAAAAGTTTTTGAAGGGGAGCTTGAGGGGGGGCGGTTTTAGCCGAAATCTCGGAGCAAATTTCGAAGTATTGCGGAAAAAGACGAAGAAATTTTATTCTCCCTGTTTTACTGCCTCAAATTCCGCTTCTATCTCCTCAGAGGGCTTCTTGGTAAGAAGCGACACAACTACGATGCAGATTGACGAGAAGATAAATGCGGGAAGGAGCTCGTAGATAGCGAATACGCCGCCGAGAGTGCTGATAACAAGCTTCCAGAGGAAGACCATACCTGCTCCGCCTACCATACCTGCGATAGCGCCTGCACGGGTCGTTCTCTTCCAGAAGAGCGAGAAGAGCATAAGAGGACCGAAGGTCGCACCAAAGCCTGCCCACGCAAAGGAAACTATCGAGAAGATTACACTGTTTTCGTCAAAGGCGAGGAACATTGCAATAAGTGCAATTACAAGAAGTGTAATTCTTGAAACGGTCATAACCGCCTTGTCAGATGCATTCTTCTTTGCAACACCCTGATATATATTCTTTGCAACGGCAGAAGCCGCGATAAGAAGATAGGAGTCAGAAGAAGAAATAGTTGCGGCAAGAATACCTGCCATAACAAAGCCTGCAATGAATGGAGGAAGAAGCTTTGTGGAAAGGGTGATAAAGATATTTTCAGCACCCGATTTTGTGAGATGCTCGATGGGGTAAAGCTGACGTCCGACAATACCGATAAATACGGCAACTGCAAGAGAGATTATAACCCATACCATTGCAATTCTTCTTGAACGCTTAAGCTCGCTTTCTTCTTTTATTGCCATAAAGCGGAGAAGCACCTGAGGCATACCGAAGTAGCCGAGTCCCCAAGCCATCATTGAACAAATGGTGAGAATACCGTAAGGCACTGCGTCACCGAATTTAGCGACACCGTTTTCTACTACCTGAACGCCGTCAACAACTTCAGGGCTTGCAAGTCCGAAGAAGTCAAGGAAGCCAGGTATTTTATCTGCGTTTTCAAGAATGGCAGAAAAACCGCCTGCATTAACTACACCGATAGTAACAACCGACACAAGAGCAACTATCATAACGATACTCTGCATAAAGTCGGAAACGCTCTCTGCAAGGAAGCCGCCGAGTAACGTGTAGAGAAGAACGAAAACCGCACCTATCACTACCATGCTCTGATAGGACGCACCGAAGAGAGTCGAGAAGAGCTTACCGCAGGTAACGAAACAGCTCGCCGCATAAACCGTGAAGAATATGAGAATGAAAAGAGCTGCAAGTGTCATTATTACTTTATTTTTCTCTTTGAAACGGTTCGAGAAGAAATCGGGGAGTGTTATAGAATTATTTGCCTTAACGCTGTAACGGCGAAGTCGCTTTGAAACGATGAGCCAATTGAAGTAAGTGCCGATAGCAAGTCCGATAGCCGTCCAAGCTGCGTCGGCAACACCGCACCAATAAGCAACGCCGGGAAGTCCCATAAGAAGCCATCCGCTCATATCGGATGCTCCAGCACTCATTGCGGTAACCCAAGGGCCGAGGCTTCTTCCGCCGAGGAAGTAGTTCTCGGAGTTTGCGTTTGCCTTCTTTGCGAAAACGAAGCCGATAACGATAACCGCCGCCATATAGATTATCATGGCGATGAGTATCTGTATTGTACTACTGTTCATTTTTTTGTCCTTTCAAAAAACAAAAAAGGCGACAGCGCGAACTGTCGCCCCTTTAGTTTATCCGTAATAATTATAGCTTGTGTTTATAAGTCGGTTTGCCTTCATAAGCTTATAGATATATACGAAGGGACCGATGATAATGAGAGAACCGAGTACGCCCCAGAGCCACATAGTAGCTCCGCCGAACTTCATATTGTAGCCTCGGCGGTTCACCTCTCTGCCAAGTCTGTTACAGAGCTTATGCATCCATACTATCGGGTAGATACCGAGAGTTAAAGGCGAGAGAAGAAGCACAAAGAGATAATGCATCGTTCTCTGTCCGTCGTAACGGCTGGCTGCAATATTTATTTCTTCGGAAATCTTAACTATAGCAACCAGATTATAAATACCAAACGTAATAAGTCCGTAGAATATCCACTTGAGAAGTCCTCTTCCGGCAGGAAGCTGAAGAGCGGGAGCCGTCTTTATGTAGCCGTCGTTGTAGGTTGTGTGAGAGTTGTTTACAGCTCTGGGCATCTCCTGCTGTATCGGCTCGGAGTAGGTATTCACGTTAACGGTAATAGGAGTCTCCTCCTTGACGGGCTCTGCCTGAGCCTCAACCGCAGGAGCTTCCTCTACGGGAGCTTCGGTTGCGACTGCCTCTGCCTGAACCTCGACGGGTGTTTCCTCGTCCTTTGTTATTTTATTGCCACAGCCCGTGCAGAAAGCCGCATCGTCTGCAAGCTTATTGCCGCAATTTGTACAAAACATATTTTTCTCCTGTTATCC
>JAZQUE010000045.1:0-1729 GCA_045631145.1 Eubacteriales bacterium | reverse complement strand
GTAGACGACTATATTACCGTTACCGAGCCGAAAGATAACCTTCTTCTCGGACTTGTGGTAATATCCTTTTCTATCTTTTTGTTGCAGGCTTTTTATAAGGTAATTGAAATTATAAGGTCGAATATGCTCTCGAAGGTAAATAACCGCCTTATGAAAAAGCTTCGTTCAATGCTGTTCGAGAAGATTCAGCTACTCTCTGTTTCGGCAATATCGAAAAGAACTGCAGGAGAGCTTATCCACAGAGTTACGGGCGACACCTCGGTCATTTCAGGCTTCTTCGTGCATCACCTTCCACAGTTCGTAGAAAGCGCCCTCGTTATTCTTATAGTCGGCGTTGCGATGTTCATTTACGACTGGAAGCTTGCCCTTCTCATTCTCGTACCCGCCCCCATTATTATGTTCGTCGTACGCAGAGTATGGCGCTTTACCCATAAGCTCTATCACCGTCAGTGGTATATGGAGTCGGACGCTAATACCGTCTTGCATGACGTATTTCAGGGTATCCGTGTCGTCAAGGTCTTCGGTATGGAGAAAAAGGAGATAAAGAGATACGATAAGGTCATAAAGAAGGTTGCTGAGATTTCCGAAAAGAACGAGATAACCTGGGCTCTTATTATTCCCTATATGACCTATCTTATCGGCATCGGCAATTATATCGTGCTTGCATACGTCGGCACGAAGATACTCGGCGGTCAGATGACGCTCGGTGATATGACGATGTTTACCTTCTTTACGGGACAGATTTATTATTCGTTTGACTGGCTCACACGACTTCCGCGTCAGTTTATACAGATGGTCACCTCTATCAGAAAGATATTCGAAATCGTGGACGAGGAGATAGACGTCAAGGATAAAAAGGACGCCGTGTCGCACGATATCGAGGGGAATATAGAGTTTAAGAACGTCTATTTCGGCTATGAGGATACCGAGGACGTATTGAAGGACATTTCCTTCTCGATAAAGAAGGGCGAAATGGTGGGAATAGTCGGACGCTCGGGCGTTGGAAAGAGTACCCTCATAAATCTGGTTATGAGACTCTACGACGTTCGCGACGGAAATATCCTCATTGACGGAATTGATATAAAGGACATTTCCCAGCATTCGCTCAGGTCACAGATAGGCGTCGTTTTGCAGGAGACCTTTCTCTTTTCGGGCACCGTCTACGATAACCTTTCGTATGCCGACCCGAACGCTACGAGAGAAGAAATTATAAAAGCCGCAAAAATGGCAGGCGCTCACAAGTTTATTATGAAACTTCCCGACGGCTATAATACGAAGGTAGGGGAGAGAGGGCACACCCTTTCGGGAGGAGAAAGACAGCGTATCGCTATCGCTCGTGCTATCCTCCGAGACCCCCAAATTCTCATACTTGATGAAGCAACCTCGGCTCTCGATACCGAGACCGAAAGACTTATTCAGGACTCCATCGCCTCTCTTATCAAGGACCGTACCACCTTCGCTATAGCTCACCGCCTTTCAACGCTCCGCAACGCCACCCGCCTTATCGTGCTCGATAAGGGAAGGATAGCCGAATGCGGAACGCACGAGGAGCTTATGAAGAAGGAGGGCATTTATTACTCCCTCGTTCTTGCCCAGCGTAAGATGTCAACTATGTCATCATCAGAAAATGTCGAACAAAAAGGACACAACTAACAAAAAAAATTACAAAAACACCCTGATTTTGTGGATATTACACAAAAACGGGGCCTTATTTTTGGGGTGGAAAAGA
>JAZQUE010000044.1:0-4881 GCA_045631145.1 Eubacteriales bacterium | reverse complement strand
GGAACAACTAAAAAGAAAATCTAGGATTTTCTACCTTAAAAAATCAATAGCTTGATTATACCTTGTTCGCACCATATTTATAAAACTCGATTTATAGCAAAACCGAAAAATCTTTCATTTTCGGTTTTAGCCAAAAGGTCGAGCTTAAAAAGGAAGCTTATGAAAAAAGATTACGACTTCTCCGCCGAAGATTTCGGCGACGATTACAGACTTATTACCACCGCAGAGACCGAGGAGGACTCGGACAGACTTGACGGTGAGAATTCGCTTCGTCCCGAAACACTCGACGAATACATAGGGCAGGAAAGGGCAAAGGAGAGCCTTCGCATTTCCATTGAGGCGGCGAAAATGCGAGAGGAGTCTCTCGACCACATTCTTCTCTATGGCCCTCCCGGTCTTGGTAAGACCACTCTTTCGGCAATAATTGCAAACGAAATGGGTGTAAATCTCAGGATAACCTCGGGCCCCGCTATCGAAAAGCAGGGCGACCTTGCCGCGCTTCTTTCTAATCTTCAGAAGGGTGACGTGCTCTTTATCGACGAGATACACCGACTCAACCGCAACATTGAAGAAATACTTTATCCTGCTATGGAGGACTACGCTCTCGATATCATTATCGGCTCGGGTCCTGCCGCACGCAGTATCAGAATTCCCCTTGAGCATTTTACCCTCATCGGCGCAACCACCCGCGCGGGACAGCTTTCCGCGCCCCTTCGCGACCGTTTCGGAGTAATACACCGACTTGAGCTTTATACCGACGACGAGCTTAAAAAAATCGTCGAGAGAAGCGCATCTATCCTCGGTATACCCGCCACCTCCGACGGCGCTCTCGAAATTGCAAGAAGAAGCAGAGGCACACCGAGAATTGCCAATAGGCTGCTGAAGCGAGTAAGAGACTGGGCGCAGGTAAAGGGAGAGGGCATCATCGACAGAGAAACGGCAGACAGTGCTCTTAATATGCTCGAAATTGATTCTCTCGGACTTGATAACACCGACAGAAGAATGTTACTTTCAATTATCAAAAACTTTAACGGAGGCCCCGTCGGACTTGAAACGCTTGGCGCAGTCATCGGCGAGGAGACCGTAACTATCGAAGACGTGTACGAGCCCTATCTTATGCAAATAGGCTTTCTTCACCGCACTCCGAGGGGAAGGTGCGTGACGAAGGCGGCATACGACCATTTGGGCTGTACCTATTTAGAAAGCGGAAACGGTCAGTTAACTATCGACGACTGATTTTCGCGTGAAAGGACCGAAATGGCGAAAACAAAAAAACAAAAGCTTAAAATCATTCCCCTCGGCGGTATCGGCGAGGTAGGAAAGAACATCACCCTTCTCGAGTACGGCGACGATATTATCATCATCGACTGCGGACTCGGGTTTCCCGACGACGATATGCTGGGTATCGACCTCGTTATACCCGACATCAGCTATCTTGAAAAAAACTGTGAGAAGATACGCGCAATATTCCTCACTCACGGACACGAGGACCACATCGGAGCAATTCCATATATGCTCCGTTCGATAAACGTACCCATCTACGGAACACGCCTCACCCTCGGCATACTGAAAAACAAGCTCGAGGAGCACCACCTTGAAAAGATAACACAACTCAACTGCATTGAAGCGGGCTCGGTTACAAAGGCGGGAGTATTCAGTCTTGAGGCGATAAGAGTTAACCACTCGATTGCCGACAGCGTGGCGTATTCGATTTCGACGCCCGTCGGAACGGTAATCTTCAGCGGAGACTTCAAAATCGACATCACCCCCATCGACGGCGAAATGACCGACCTCACCCGCTTCGGCGAGCTCGGTAAAAAGGGCGTGCTCGCGCTCTTCTGCGAGTCAACCAACGCCGAAAGACAGGGCTTCACCCCCTCCGAGAGAATCGTCGGAGACAGTCTTGATACTATTTTTGCAAGCACCGAGAAGAGAGTTACTATTGCCACCTTCTCGTCAAACGTACACCGAGTTCAGCAGATTATAAACGCCTCCCACAAGTTCGGCAGAAAGATTGCCGTAACGGGCAGAAGTATGATAAGCGTCATCAAGGCTGCGACCGAGCTTGGATATATGAAGATTCCCGAGGGAATATTCATAGGGCTTGAGGAAATGAAGCGCTACCGCCCGAGCGAGCTTACCCTCATCACGACGGGAAGTCAGGGCGAGCCTATGAGCGCCCTCTACCGAATGACCTTCTCGGAGCACGAAAGAGTAAAGGTGAATCTCGGACACGACGACCTCGTCGTAATTTCGGCAACCCCCATACCGGGTAACGAAAAGCTCGTCAGCGGTATTATAAACGAGCTTCTCCGCAAGGGTGTCGAGGTAGTCTACAATCAGGTTGCCGACGTGCACGTTTCGGGACACGCCTGTCAGGAGGAGATAAAGCTCCTCACCGCCCTCGTCAAGCCGAGATTCTTCGTGCCGATGCACGGTGAGTACAAGCATCTGACGAGTAACAAGGCGCTCGCCCGTCAGGTAGGAATACCCGAAGATAATATTATCCTTCCCGAAACGGGAAAAATGATAGAGCTCGACGCTCGCTCCATAAAGGTTACAAGTCAAGTGCCCTCGGGCAAGGTTCTCGTTGACGGACTTGGTGTCGGCGACGTCGGAAGCGTGGTGCTTCGCGACAGAAAGCATCTTGCGCAGGACGGACTTATTGCGGTAGTCGTCGCTATCGACACCGACGGAGGCTATATATTCTCGGGCCCCGACGTAGTGTCGCGAGGCTTCGTCTACGTCAAGGAGTCGGAGGAGCTGATGGACGGGGTAAGAGAGGCAGCAAGAGTGTCGGTCGAGAAGGCGCTCGACTCGGGACACGTCGACTATAACTATATAAAGCAGAATCTTCGTGACGACTTAACGAAGCTGCTCTACTCGAAAACCAAGCGCAAGCCCATGATACTACCCATCATAATGGACGTTTAAAAAATAAGCAGATTGGGGAAGCTCCCCAATCTGCAGAAATAAATATATGGAGGAAACGCTATGAAACTTGTATTTGCTATCGTAAACAACGACGACGGGCCCATAGTCGTAGCAGAGCTTATCAAAAAAAGCTATCACGTAACTAAAATAGCATCGACGGGCGGCTTCTTGAAGAAGGGCAACCACACCTTTATCACCGCCGTTGAGGATAACGAGGTAGAGGACGTTATCGACGTTATCAAGAAATACAGTAAGAAGAGAAAATACACGGCTCCCGTTGATGCCGTTACGGCTGCCGCTATCGGCGGAGGGCTTGCGCCCATCGAGATAACCATTGGAGGAGCAACGGTATTCGTAACGAATATCGAGCATTTCGAGAGAGTATAAATGGCTTTTATTATCGGTAACGGCAAGGTTTTGTCCGACTTTCGTGAAATTCGGAGGTCAGGACGCTTTTCCCACGCCTACATAATCGAGGGGGCAGAGGGAAGCGGAAGACTCACTCTTGCAAGGGCGATAGTATGTACCGTCGTTTGCGAGAGCCTCGACGCACCCTGCTATTCCTGCGATGCCTGCCGTAAAATTATGTCGGGCACACATCAGGACGTCTCGGAGCTAATTCACCGAGGCACCGCAGAGCAGATAAAGATAGACTCCATCAGAGCGCTTATAAAGGAAGCATATATAAAGCCTGCCGAATGTGACAGAAAGGTGTTCATCATCGAGAATGCACAGCAGA
The DNA here is from genome assembly GCA_045631145.1 of Eubacteriales bacterium. Taxonomy (GTDB): domain Bacteria; phylum Bacillota; class Clostridia; order Oscillospirales; family SIG627; genus RGIG6353. Next base: position 1,208 of record JAZQUE010000044.1, on the reverse strand, counting down.
TGACCGTCGATGCACAGAACGCTCTTTTGCAGGTGTTTGAAGAGCCTCCGAAGAACGTCACCTTCTTTCTTCTCACCGAAAGCCGTAATCTTCTGCTCTCCACTCTCAAATCGAGAGCAGTTACGTTAAAAACAGAAAAGCTGTCAAGCGAGGTGCTTGAAAAGGAGCTCGAAAGACGCTATCCCGACAAGGACTCACTTGAAGCCGTCGTTATGTCGGACGGCGCACTCGGCGTTGCCATAAGGCTTATGGAGGACGAAAAGGCGAGGTCATCGGCAGAGCTGACGAGGAAATACTTCCACGCACTCACCTCCTTTGCATCCTACGCCGACCTCGCGAAGATACTCTATCTGAAGCAAAAGCCCGACCGTGACGAGGTGAGAACCACCCTCTCCTACTTTACCCTTGCCCTACGGGATATTCTCATAAAGGGGCTCGGCTATGAGGGAAAGCGTATGTTCTTCACCGATGAGGACGAGCTTCGGGTTCTTGCCGAAAGGCTCGACAGAAGAAAGCTCCTTCTTCTCTATAACGCCCTTTCCAATATAATAAAAGATTATACCAAGATAAACCTTTCGTCGGCGATCTCGGAGATAAACTCGATAGCGTGCGACGATTTTGAAAGATAGGAAAAACAAATGGAAACTAACGAAATAAACACCCCCGAAGAAGTAAAGGAGTCCTACGAAATAATCGGCGTAAGATTCAAGGACGTAGGAAAGATTTACTACTTCGACCCAAACGGTCTGAAATTCTCGGCAGGCGACTCGGCGATAGTCGAAACCTCGAGAGGCGTTGAATACGGCTACGTGCTCGTAGGAAACAAGACCGTAACTGCAAACGAGGTAGTCCTTCCTCTCAAAAAGGTAGTCAGAAAGGCTACGAAGGAGGACACCGAGAAGCTTCAGGCGAACGAAGAGCTTGCCGAGAGGGCAAAGACGACCTTCCGTGAGAAATGCGCCGAGCACAAGCTCGATATGTCGCTCGTGGACGTTGAAATGACCTTCGATAACTCGAAGCTCCTATTCTACTTCACCTCGGAAGGCAGAGTAGATTTCAGAGAGTTCGTAAAGGATCTCGCATCGGTATTCAAGACGAGAATAGAACTCAGGCAGATAGGAGTGCGAGACGAAGCGAAGCAGCTCGGAGGACTCGGTATCTGCGGAAGAACCTTCTGTTGTAAGTCCTTCCTTTCGGACTTTGATCAG
>JAZQUE010000043.1:0-6712 GCA_045631145.1 Eubacteriales bacterium | reverse complement strand
TATTTTAAACCGCTTTCTGTATACGTTGACGTAGAGCCATATGAGCTTCGTTATCAATAAATCGTATAGAACGAAGGAAACGTTTGCAGTTACCAAAACCGCTATAAGTGTCAGTACCGAGAAGCCGTCTATAAGAAGAACCCATTTTGTAATTGCAATAATTATCGCAAGAACCGAATTGAAAATCGAAAGCTTGAGAATATATGAAAACGGCTCTTTTAGCCTTTCTATATAACGCTTGACGAAGGAATACCAACCGCAGAACGCTATAAATAAAAGTGCTGAAATTTTTGACGGAATGAGCATCATTGAAAGTATCGAGGATGCGAAGTAAACCGCAACTGCATTTTTAGTGCCGAACTCGATTATTATAAAGGTCACAATCAGTCCGCAAATAGCAGACGCAGTGTAGTCGAGAACATCGATTATACCCGCTAAAAATAACAGAATTACTATGAGCGCCGTCGCAAGTCCCGAAAAAGCGACAGCCATTGTCCTTTTCGCATTCATCTTAACAACATCCTATCAGGTCTCCGCCCATACACTCGCAACAACAGTCTGCACAAATAAGTCCCGAACAAATATCGCAAGTCGAGCATTCACCGCCCGTTCTTGAGGTATTGAAACCGCCGTATTGATTTTGAGCGTTTTGAAGCTGACTGAAGACGTCTCTGTATTCACTGTTCTGCGGGTCCATCATACAAGCCCTCTCAAGATAAGCATAAGCCTGCGTGTAGTATTGCCGTTTCATCGCAATACACCCTTTGAGATAATTCCATTCTGCATTTCTCGAGTGTTGAGGCGTCGTGTCGAGCACCCTTTCGGCTTCGAAGAAGTTACCGTTCATTATCATCTGTCTGACACTCGAAAAGCTCGTGGAGCGTGAGGATGACGAATAAGAGGAATTAAAACCGCTTTTCCTATCATTTACAATGCGGTCGTAAGCCTCGTTTATCTCCTTCATCTTTTCGTCTGCAAGGTCTTTGAGAGGGTTGTTTACGTAGTTGTCGGGATGATATTTTTTCGCAAGCTCTCGATATGCCTTTTTTACGTCGTCGTCGCTTGCGCTTGAGTCAATACCCAGAACCTTATAAGGATCAGTCATTTGTTTCTCCGTTCTTTGTTATAATTCTGTAGCTCTCTTTGCCAAGACCGAGCGACAGTACGTTTGTTATTATTGATGAATATTCTCCGCTTTCGGTTAAATTAAAGCTAAGTAGCGCATCCTTCGTGTGAAGCGCGAGAGTCAGGTCAAGAGTACGTGCGTTTTCCTTTACCGCCTTCGCCGAGCAGTAGGCTTCGAGAATAGGGTTGAAGGCGTGTGTTTTTTCATCTTTTTCGGCGTCATCAATTGCATCTATCAGGTAGATATACCGTCCCACCGAAGCGCCTATCTCTCGAGCTATCAGGTATTCCTTACCATCAAGTCCGAACGAAAGAGTATCCGCCATTATTTCTCCAAAGGCTTCACAAAATCTGTCAATTTCCGAACACCTTTCTCTTTCAAGAGAAGTAATTTTTGAAAGAGTCCGTTCAACCTTTTCAAGATAATCTTTATACTTCGGCGCGTCCTTTAAAAGCCTTTTTACTTTAGACGAAAGATAAAGATAAAAAGGAGATAAAAGCACCTTTTTCATAAAAGGAGTATCACTGTCCGAAAGGTCATCCTTTGTGTTCAGCGCCGTCAGTATGAGAGCACTTCTCGCCGAAAAAAGAGCGCTTTCCTTGGGAATACTGTAAGAGACCTTTTTGAGAGGGTTGTATTTGCAACACCCCTTCTTGATTTCACTCTTTTCCTTTGTAATAGTTGCCCTCACCATCGTCAAAAAGACGAAATCATAACTGAGAGAAAAGGGGAGAAAAAAGGAAACCTTTTTCTTTATAGTCTCACAAAGACCGCAGTATACCGCCTTATAGAGAGCGAGCTCTTTTACGAGCAGATTTTCCTTGTCGGGCTTAACGTATCCAAACATAGTTATATAATTCCGTAGAACTTTTCTATTTCATTTCTATTTGAAAAATCTCTTTCGGAAAGTGCTCTTATATAGTTTTCTGAAAGCTCGGGGTTGTCGAGAAGCTCCTTGAGAGAAGAGTAAATGCCTTCGGTCGAAATATCACATAAATGTCCTAGCCTACCTTCCTCAAGCTGTTCGCCCGCAGAGAGATATCGAGAGGCAAGAATGGGCTTCTTCATCATTTTAGCCTCCTCAACCGAAATCGGCTTACCCTCGTATCTCGAAGGTTGAGCGTAAAGGTCACAGTCGGCAAGATATCTGTAAGGGTTAGCAGTAGTGCCGAGGAAAACAAAGCTATCCTCAAGTCCGTTTTCTTTTACAAGTTCCTTGATATATGCACCGTAATCGTCGTCCGCCGCACCAAGCACGTACCATCTCACCTTGTAGCCTTCCTCAAATATCCTTTTGAGTGCGGGGATGGCAAGGTCGTACCCCTTTTGGTCGGCAATTCTTCCGATAGTAAGAATTCTCTTTCCATCAAAGCCGTCCGAGAAGGTGTCACCCTCCCTCGACATTTTTTCTATAAGGTCAGGGTTATTAATGTTTTCTATAACGAGACACTTATCGGTAAGTGAAGGAAGCTCTCTTTTTAAGGCATCGTCAACCGCCGTCGATACGTTGACGATAGCGTCACACTTCTCGAAATACGGAAGATAAATGTCGTTGTCACGCTTGGGGAAGGAGTAGTCGAAATGAAGCCAGGTAATTTTCTTTTTCGCCTTTACCTTGTCAATCATATAAAACATCGTGCGGTCGCCCCAATATGCAACGGCAATATCGTACTCCGTCTCGATTGCCTTCATCTTTTTCATAAGGTGAAGCCACATTTTAGTCGCAATTCTCGCTCTCTTTTTCTTTGATAAAACGAGAGGAACGAAATAGGGAAGAATGTCAAAAGCATAAAGAGGGTTCTTCTTTATGTAGGTGTTAAAAATGAGTGAAAAAGCATTTTTCGAGCTAAGCTTAAAAAGCTCGCCGAAGTGACCCATTTCAATAACGTTTACCTCCTTCGGTATCGACGAGAGGAAAAGACCTTCCTTCTTTGCGAGAATAAGGTCAACGTCAAATTTATCAAGGTCAAGCGTATTCACGAACGAAAGGAAGGACTTCTCGCTTCCTGCGCAGTTCATAGTAATACCAATAAATAAAATCTTCTTTTTCATTTTCAGTCCTCTTTAATATATGGTTTCTTTTTCAAAAAGTATGCGCCCTCCTCAGGCTTTTTCATACACATAGCGTAAATTCTGTCACCGAATATTTCTGCCTTCGCCGAAAGGTCAGAAGCATCCTTTATATCCGCCGCCTTTGAGAAAATAAGAGGAGACACTTCTTTTCTCTTTGCGGAAATAATCTTTTTCCCCTTTTCGTTTGACGCAAGAAGGGTGACGTATTGAGGCTCTGTGTGTAGATATTCGTCGTAGGAAATGTCAAGGAGCAGACTTATGAGCGCCCTGTCGATTTTCGTTTCGGGATACTTTTTTCTCGAAAGAGAAGCCCTGAAGCTCTTGTAGTCGGGATAACTCTCGGCACTCTTCTTTATTATGCTCGCAAGCTCGAAGCTTCCGACCGACCTTTCGATTTCCCCGAAGTCCTTCGTGACGACAACCGAGTATAAAAGGCTTTCGAATTTTTCGTAGTCGAAGGGAGAGGACGAGGAGAGTACCCTTGCCGTTTCTTCGGGCAAAAAGGAGAGATAATTTTCGCCACGTCGGTATAGCTCTCTTATAGCTGATGCGGAAAGAAGGTCGCCGTTTGCGGAGGTGTCGTTGTAGTCGTTACCGCACCTTTTTATCATTATCGGCTTTATCTCGGGCGCAAATCGCTTTATCGCCTTAACGTACTCTACGGCAAGAATGTTGTTGGGCTTTTTTATAAGCTCTCCCGCCGTTTTTGAAAGAGCCTTGACAACCGCCCTTTCTCTGTGCGTCGGGAAGGAGAGAGAAGGTGAATCTTCTATTTCCTTTTGTAAAAGAGAGTCAAATTCCTTTGATATAAGAAGCTCTGCCACCTCGTGAACGAGAGCTTCGTCATTGGTCTCTACACCGAACGCAAGGTGCGTTGCGCCAAGAAGCTTTGCAAGCCGTACACCGCCCTCCGCAAAGCCTTCTGCCGATAAAAGAGCAAAAACGAGAGGGAAGGACAGAGCAAGGTCAACACCGTTTAAAGCGGCGCATTTACCCCTCGCATATTTGTCGAAAAGAGCAGGCTCACCCCGCTGAACAAAATTAGGGCTCATCAGTGAAACAATAGCGGCATCACCGAACAAACGCCTTACCTCGTCAATCTGATATTTATGCCCCATATGAAAAGGGTTATATTCCGAAATTATAAAAATTTTATCCAAAACTATTTCCCCTTTCACAGTATTTAAATAATTATATCAAGTATTTTACTTAAAATCAAGTATCCTTTAAATTAGTTTACAAAAGAGTATCGGAAAAATTCCGATACTCTTCAAAATTACTGTTTTTTACCGATTAGGTTTCTCTTTATTTTTTTCGTTGTCGTTTTTACAAACTCCGTTTCTCTGATAACGATTTTTCTTATCTGCTTGTATGAAGGGAGAGAGGAAAGCTTTTCTCTTACCACCTCGGTAACGTAGTTTATCTTCTTCTCGGCGGTGTCAAGTCCTGCCTTTTCTACTTCATCTTTTTTGAGAAAAACCTCGGCGCAGAGAGCCGTCTCGTCGCCCTTCTCGTTTTCGAGGGAGTAGACTACCGCTTCTTCTATGATGGGAGAGGTAAGAATGTAGTTCTCGATTTCTTCGGGATATACGTTTTTACCGTTTGAAAGAACGATGACGTTTTTCTTTCTTCCCGTAATGAAGATCTGACCTTTTTCGTTTATTTTTCCGTAGTCACCCGTCTTGAACCAATCGCCGTCCATTGCGTCTCTCGTGGCTTCCTCGTTTTTATAATAACCCTTCATAACGATAGGGCCCTTGACGAGAATTTCGCCTATTCCTTCCTCTGACGGCTCGTCAATCTTAACCTCAACACCGGGAAGTGCAAGACCGACGCTTCTTACGTCGTAGAACTCGTTTCTGTTAGCCGAAACGAGAGGAGAACACTCTGTAATGCCGTAGCCGATAACGATGGGAATTCCTACCGCCTCGAAGAAATCTCCGAGGTCGGGACGTAGAAGCGCACCGCCCGACATAAGCATCTTTACGTTACCTCCGAACGCCGCGTGCACCGACTTAAAAACCTTTTTCCTGATGTCTATTCCCGCCTTCAGAAGAGCATTAGATATGGGTATCATCTTCTTTAAAAGCTTGTCTTTTCCGCTTTTTGCCGCCTCTGCCCAAATTCTGTCGTAGAATACCTCAAGATATCTCGGCACTAGGAACATATAGTCGGGTTTATATTCCTTTAAGTTCATCGGAACGAATCTTATTCGCTCGTTAATGCAGATAGTAACGTGGTCATTCAGACCTCCGAGAATGTCAACGACCGACGCATAGGTGTGATGGTAGGGAAGGATGGAAAGACAAGTTCCGTCAAGATGCGCAAGCGAGAGCCCTCCGTATATCATCGAGGTAATGTTTTCGGTAGTGAGCATAACGCCCTTCGCAACTCCTGTCGTACCCGAGGTGTAAACGAGAAGCTTTACGTCGTCTTGTCCTACCGAAATACTGTCGTACGCCTCTCCTCCACAGGTGAGACCGTAGGTAAAAAGAGAAGAGAGAGTGATGAACTTTTCGTTGCGCTGAAGCTCATCTTCTTCAATTTCGCTCCAAGGCTCGAAGGAAACGAACTTCTTTACCTTAGTAAGCTCGTTTTCGTTTTTTCTTATAAAGTCCTCGAATTCCGACGAGTAGAAAATTATTTCACTGTCACTTGCGTTCAGTACGTTGAGCATCTCGTCCTCGGGAAGCTCTCGGTCTATCGGCACTGCCGTCGCACGAGTTACGAGAAGCGACAGATAAATATTTATCCATCTGTAAGAGTTTTCTCCGAGAATGGCAATATGCCCCGTATCAAGACCGAGGTCGGCAAGAGCCGAGCCGAGAGTCTCAACCTCAGAGAGAAAACGCTTATACGAAATTTCCTTTATTTCTTTTTGATATCTGTATTTGAAGGCAGGTTTTTCCGTAAGCGAACAGGTGTGCTCCAAAAGATGTCTTATATCTCTGAATTTTTGGTTTTCGTAAAGCGGATAATTGTCGTTTCTGTTCATAAGCACCTCGTCATCTAGTTTTTAAAACTATTATACACCGTATTGGTGATTTTGTCAAGTCCGAAAAAATAAGGTTGAATGCTCAACCTTATTTTTTTCCTATAAGAGCGAAAATATTATCTCTCGCATTCATTATGTGCTTTTCAGTAAGCTCCTTCGCCTTTCTACCGTTTCTTGATGCGATTGCCTCGAATATTGCACGATGCTCCTTGACTGCCTCCATCGTTCTTCCTGCCGAGAGAAGGGAGGACTCTCTTGCACGCTTTAGGTGATGGTGGAAGGAGAGGAGAGTGTGCTTTAAAATTCTGCTTCCCGAAATATCGTATATTATTTCGTGGAACTTACTGTCGAGCTGTAAAAGCTGAAGCACGTCCCCCTTCGAAGCGTAGAACTCGTGAAGCTCAACGAGCGTTTCAAGCTCTCTTATCTCTTCGTCGTTTATTCTTTCTGCCGCCCATTCCGAGCTGATGCCCTCAACGGCAATTCTTATTGCGTAAATATCTACGATATCCTCTGTT
>JAZQUE010000042.1:0-8168 GCA_045631145.1 Eubacteriales bacterium | reverse complement strand
ACCAAATGCGGTAAGGACTTAAACGACGGCGACTGCGGATGCGTGAGAAAAGAGAAGGACCCTCGCTGGAGTGTTCTTGAGCACTTCTTTGACGAGGAATAAAAAATAAAAACTATATATTTTCATATAGAATGAGGAGGTGTCAAGTAGAATGGCAGTACCCAAGAGAAAAGTATCAAGTCAGAGGCAGAATAAGAGACGTTCAAGTGTATGGAAGCTTAAAGTACCCGGACTCTCGGTTTGCCCTAAGTGCGGAGAATACAACCTTCCTCACAGAGTTTGTTCTAAGTGCGGTTCTTACGATGGCGAGGAAGTCATCAAGCAGAACTAACTAAAGGGAAGCTCTCGACTTACTAAAAAGAGAAGTATGCCATGCCACGAACTTGTCGGTATGGCATATTTTTTTCGGAGGAGAAAATGGTAGAAATAAAATCGGTCGTTTCGGGCTCGCCCGCCGATAAAAAAGGAATAAAGGCAGGAGACAGGCTTATCTCGATAAACGCTCACTCTATCCGTGACGTTCTCGATTACCGCTTCTATATGTACGAAAAGGCACTCACCCTTCTTCTCGAAAGGGAGGGCGAGGAGATAGAGGTGAAGATAAGAAAGGGAGAGTACGACGACCTCGGACTTGAGTTCGAGACCTACCTTATGGATAAGCAGGAGGGCTGCCGTAACAAGTGCATATTCTGCTTTATCGACCAGAACCCCCACGGAATGAGGGAGGGAGTCTACTTCAAGGACGACGACACCCGAATGGCGTTCTTGTTCGGAAACTACGTCACCCTCACAAACGTCCCCGACACCGAGCTTGAAAGGCTTATAAAAATGCATATTTCACCCATAAACGTGTCGGTTCAGGCGACGAACCCCGAGCTTCGGAAAATGATGCTTGGCAATCGCTTTGCAGGAAGAATACTTGAGCAGATGAAGATGCTCGCCGACGGCGGAATATCTCTCAACGCACAGATAGTTCTCTGCAAGGGTGTTAACGACAAGGAGGAGCTTCGGCGCTCGCTTTACGACCTCGAAGGGCTTTTCCCTGCCCTTAAAAGCATATCGGTCGTTCCCGTAGGACTGACGAAGCACCGACGGGGACTTTATCCTCTTGAGCCCTTCACGAGGGAGGACTGCCTCGAGATTATCGGCGAGGTGGAGAGGATAGCCGAGGAATTTTACGAAAAGCACTCGTCGAGAATAGTTTTTCTCTCGGACGAATTTTATATAAAGGCGGGAGTGGATATTCCCGACAGCGACAGCTACGAGGGCTATCCTCAGCTTGAAAACGGAGTGGGAATGATACGCTCGATGACCGACGATATCGACGCCGAGCTCGACTATCTGAAGGAGTCGGGAGAGGTTCCCTTCGATATAAAAAGGCGCGTCAGTGTGGCGACGGGATTCGCCTCCTACGACTTTATATGCCGAACTGTTGAAAAAATAAAAAAAATCTGGTATAATATAGATTGTAAGGTCTACGCCGTAAAAAACGAGTTTTACGGAGAGAACGTTACTGTCTCGGGTCTTCTTACCGGCGGTGATATTATAAACGGGCTGAAAGACAAAGACCTCGGAGACCTTCTTCTTATCCCCCGAAACGCCCTTCGTCACGAGGGAGACAGATTTCTCGACGACGTAGAGCTCACCGAGCTTCAAGAAAAGCTTGGAATAAGAGCCCTTCCTACGAGAGAGGGCGAAGAATTTTTATATGGAATAATCAAAGACTGATTGCGAAGGAGACATTATGTCAAAACCTATCGTTGCCATCGTCGGAAGACCGAACGTCGGCAAAAGTACCTTTTTTAATAAGATAATAGGTCAGCGCCTCTCTATCGTTGAGGACACCCCAGGTGTCACGAGAGACAGAATTTACTCCGAGACCGAGTGGTGTGGAAGAAAAATGACCGTCATTGATACGGGAGGAATTGAGCCGAAGACAGACGACGTTATTCTGAAGCATATCGTCGTGCAGGCGGAGATAGCTATCGAGAGCGCCGACGTCATTATAATGCTCACCGACGTCACGACGGGTCTTACCGCCGCAGACCGTGACATCGCTTCAATGCTCAAAAAATCGCAGAAGCCCGTAGTCCTTGCCGTTAACAAATGCGACAAGGTGGGCGAGCCTCCTATGGAGTTTTACGAGTTTTACGAGCTTGGCTTTGAAAACGACCCCATCGCAGTTTCCTCGGTTCACGGAACGGGTACGGGTGACATTCTCGACGAGGTGTGCTCCTACTTCCCAGACGGCGAGGAGGAGGACGACGAGAGTGACACTATTAAGGTGGCGGTAATCGGTAAGCCCAACGCAGGAAAGAGCTCGCTTATAAACAAGATACTCGGCGAGGAGAGAGTAATCGTTTCGAACGTCGCAGGTACGACGAGAGACGCTATCGACTCCTATTTTGAGAACGAGCACGGAAAATATAACCTCATTGATACGGCAGGTATCCGCCGTAACGCAAAGATAGAGGACGCAATAGAGAAGTACAGCGTTCTTCGTGCTAACCTTGCGGTAGAGAGAAGCGACGTTTGTCTTATTATGGTAGACGCAGGTGAGGGAGTGACGGCGCAGGACGAGAGAATTGCGGGACTTGCTCACGAGGCGGGCAAGGCGAGTATCATCTGTGTCAACAAGTGGGACACCGTTGAAAAGGACAACTCCACTACCAAGAAGTTTACCGAGGAGGTCTATCAGGCTCTGTCTTATATGACCTACGCACCCCTTCTTTTCATTTCGGCAAAGACGGGACAGAGAGTAGATACCCTTTTCGAGCATATAAACTACGTAAATCTTCAGTCAAATCTACGAGTTTCGACGGGTATGCTCAACGACGTGCTCGCCGAGGCGACAAGCCGTGTTCAGCCTCCCTCCGACAAGGGTAAATTCCTCAAGATTTACTATATGACACAGATAGGCGTAAAGCCTCCGACCTTCGTTATTTTCTGTAACAAGGCAGAGCTTTTCCATTTCTCCTATCAGCGATATATTGAAAATTGCCTGAGAACCACCTTCGGCTTCAAAGGCACTCCCATAAAGCTCATTATCAGAGAAAAAGGAGACGAAAAATAATGACGAGAATTCTGAAATTCGGCTGTATTATCGAGAAGCTTGCAGGGGATAAGATTCCCTACGGCGTCGAGGTTGAGGGAGTTCTCGTGCCCTTCAATTACGATAACCGACTCATCTCCTTCCTGGAGACCGATATGGGCTTCGTAGCACTTCTCGCACTTCTTTTCTGTGCGGTAGTGTCCTATCTTCTCGGAAGCCTTAACTTTGCCGTTATAATATCGAGGCTCTTTTTCCACGACGACGTGAGAAAATACGGAAGCGGAAACGCAGGGGCGACCAATATGGTGCGCACCTACGGCAGAGCGTGGGGAATTGTGACCTTCGTGTGCGACGGACTTAAAGCCGTCGTTGCGGTATTTCTTTCGATGCTCCTTATGGGAGAGGGTGGCGCGTATATTGCGGCACTCTTTGCGATACTCGGTCACGTTTTCCCCGTATACTATAAGTTCCGCGGCGGAAAGGGAGTTGCGGTTGCCGCAATTTCCATTCTCTCTCTTAACCCTCTTGTTTTTCTTATACTCGTTGCGCTTTTCGTTACTATCGTTGCGGTATCGAAGTACATATCGCTCGGCTCTATCATCTGCGCCTTTTTCTATCCGATGCTACTGAACGCCTTCAATACCGATAAGGGCTTCATTGCGACGACGGCTTCGGTGCTCCTTGCGGTAATAGTTATCGCTACCCATAAGGATAATATCAAGCGTCTTATGTCGAGAACTGAAAATAAAATCGGACAGAAGGGGAAGAAGTGAATGATGAATTGTGAATTCAGAATGCAGAATTTTGGATAATTTCGGTTTCACCGAAATTTACGATTAATTATAATTTGCCTGAAGGCAAATTTACCTTAATTCTGCATTTTGCACTCAGCATTCTGCATTCACCATTTGAAAAATGGTAAAAGCATTTGCTAAAATAAATCTCACCCTTGAGGTAGGGGATAAGAGAGCCGACGGATATCACTCTCTTACCTCTGTTATGGCGAGAATAAGCCTTCACGACAGAGTAGAGGTCGAGAAAAACGGCGTCGGAGAAATAAGACTTTTTTCTACCGATAAGTCGATAGAAAACGCCGACAACCTCGCCGTAAAGGCGGCGAAGGGCTACTTCGAGGTGTCGGGCGTTACCTTCGAGGGAGTTGACATACGGCTCGAAAAGCATATACCGCTTGCCGCAGGTCTCGGCGGCGGCTCGGCAGATGCCGCAGCGGTAATTGAATGTATGGAGGAGCTTTTCGGGGCACTTGACAAAGAAAAAAGACACGCCCTTGCCCGAGGTCTCGGTGCCGACGTGCCCTATTGTCTTGAAAAAACGCCCTGCCTCTGCCGAGGCATCGGCGACGAGTGCGAAGCTCTCTTTGCTACCGATATGGGACTCTTTTTGGTTATCGAAAAAGAAGGGGAGAAGCTTTCGACGGGTGCAGTTTATTCGGCGCTCGACCGACTTAAAAAAAGAAAAGAACCCTTCGACCACGACGGTATGGTGAAGGCTCTTGAGACGGGAGACAGAAGTCTTTTTGTTAAAGTTCTCTCGAACGATTTCGAAAGAGTAGTGGACGTAACTAAAGTCAAGGAGAGGATGCTCTCCCACGGCGCAATCGCCACCCTTATGAGTGGCGCAGGCCCGACGGTTGTCGGCTTTTTCGACAGTGAGGAAAAGGCGAGAGCTTATTCAAAAGAGGTTTATAAAATAGTATAAAAAGGGACTTCGTATGAAGTCCCTTTAATAATTATTTACCGAGTATTGCGAGGTATCTTGAGTACGCTTCGTCGAAGGCGTCGGTGCCGACGGGCTCGTAGCGTTTTACCTCGAAGGAGTTCTTGACTACCTGTCTTGCCTCGTGGATATCCTTTATCTCGCCGAGTGCCATAGCCTGAACGAGAATGTTACCGATAGCGGTTGCTTCAACGGGGCCTGCATATACGGGTCTGCCCGAAGCGTTTGCGGCAAGCTGACAGAGGGGCGCTTCCTTGGTGCCTCCTCCGACGATATTGATGTAAGGAACCTTCTTACCGCTTATTTCTTCTATGCTTTCAACTACTCTGCGGTAGGTCATTGCAAGAGAGTCGAAGATACAACGAATGATTTCGCCCTTGGTTTCTGGAACGCTCTGACCCGTTCTGCGACAGAACTCTCTGATTCTCGAGGGCTCGTCTCCTGGAGGTGCGAATTCAGGGGCATCGGGGTCGATGAAGCACTTGAGGGGCTCGGATGCCATCGCCATATTCGAAAGCTCGTCGTAGGTGGTCTTTTCACCCTCACGCTCCCACTGACGCTTGGACTCCTGCTCAAGCCAGAGACCCATAATGTTCTTGAGAAGTCTTATAGTCTTACCGTAGCCGCCCTCGTTCGTGAAGTTGTAGCTTGCGGTGATATCGTTGATGACGGGCTCGTTTGCCTCACAGCCCATAAGCGACCAGGTACCGCTGCTGATGTAGACGAAATTGTCGTGGTCGGCAGGTACGCTGACAACTGCGGAGGCGGTGTCGTGTGCGGTTACGTTGATGACCTTTGCACGAAGCTCGCCTATCTCGTCGGTGATTGCAGGAAGAAGGTCTCCGAGAACGTTACCGGGCATTACGATATCCTGAAGGATATTCGTGGGAATACCGAACTTCTTTATAAGCTCGTAGTCCCAGTTTCTCGACTTTGCATCAAGCATCTGCGAGGTGGAGGCGATGGTGTACTCGCTCTTTGCAATACCCGTGAGGAAGTAATTGAGAAGGTCGGGGGTAAAGAGCATCTTGTCTGCGTTTTCAAGCACCCAAGGGTGAGCCGATTCCTTTTCTGCAAGAAGCTGGAAAAGGGTGTTGAAGTTCATAAACTGGTTACCCGTTGTGCGATATATCTCGTCCTTCGGAACTATCTTGAAGGCTCTTTCGAGTATTCCCGCAGTTCGAAGGTCGCGGTAGTTGTAGGGGTTCTGCATAAGCTGCCCCGCCTTGTCGATAAAGCCGACGTCAACTCCCCAGGTGTCGATACCGACCGAGGCGATGTCTCTGTCGTCGGAGGTCGCACACTTACCGAGAGCAAGCTTTATTTCGTGGAATATTCTCATAATATCCCATCTGAACGTGCCGTTCATAAGGACGGGCTCGTTGGGGAAGCGGTGATTTTCTTTAAGATAGAGCTTGTTTCCGTCGAATGAACCGACGATACCTCTGCCACTCGATGCGCCGAGGTCTATTGCCAGCATTTTAAGCATTATTTTTTACCTCTTTCAATACTTTGTTACATTAATTATACTTTCCTTACCCCTTTTTGTCAATATTTAAAATAATTTTTGGCGATTATGACAAAATTACGAAATTTCGTAATTTTGTATTGACTTGATTACGAAAATGTGATATGATAGTGACACCAAAAGAAAGGAGAAAAAATACGAATTGAAAGGCGTGAGGAATAATGAAGATTAATGAGTACCTTGCCCTGTATTCAGAATACAGAAAGAGCGTCATAGAAATGGCGAAAACGATTGATTTTGTTAAGGCAAGGAAGAGAGAAAACGAGGGAGAAACGCATTTTGAAATAAACGGTATTCTCGACGTAGAAAAGCTTGAGGAGAACTTTGAGAGAAAGAAAAGGATACTCGGCAGAGCGACGGGGAGACTGAAGCGTGCCATAGGAAAAATGAATAATGCCGCCGAGGTAAAGTACCTTCTTTGCAGATACGTTTACTTTATGGACGTAGAGGATATCTCGAAGGTGATGATGGCGAGCGAAAGGCAGGTCTACCGAATTGCACAATCAGCAAGGAAGCATCTTTTTGAGAGGCTTCTCGACGAAATGCCGAAGGCACGACGGACGAAAAAAAGTATTTACAGAAGGGTACGTCGGGGACGGAAAAGAAGGTACAGAAAATACGCTTACGGGTATACGAAAAAATAACGAAAAAAAGAGAGATTGCGAGAGCTCCTTATGAGGAGTGTCGCAATCTCTGTCCTTTTTATGTTTTATATTTGAACTTATCAAAATTTACTACTCCCATTTCACGAAGGAGCTTTTCGCTCTTTTCTCGGTCGGCTTCGGTGTTGAAGCCTTCGATGAGAGGGAGCCTTACCGTTATCCTTTCGCTGCCTGTATTTTTCAAAAGGCGGGAGAGGCTTGAGATTACGAGGGAGTTATCCTTACCCGTATAGCTTTTGTAGATTTCGGGGTTCATATCCTTGACGTCAACGAAGTATTCGTCGGCATCGACGAGGCTTTCCTCGGGGACGTTCAGAGAGGTCTCGACGGCGATTTTCCACCTGCCCTTTACTATACCCGAAAACCTCCGTATAAAATCGTGGTGGAGAAGAGGCTCTCCTCCTCCGAAGGTCACACCCCCTCCCGTTGCTCTGAAATAGAGGTCGTCGGGAAGAAGCCTTTTATATAGCTCCTCGGGCGTCATTTCCTCGCCTTTATCCTCAAAGCACTGCGGATTGAGGCAGTATTTGCACCTGAGGGGACAGCCCGAGAAGCCCACGAGGGTGGTCACTCCCTTGCCGTCGGTGCCCATTCGGTGACGGTATATACCGATTATTTTACTCATTTTCTATCGTTTCAGCTTTCGTGATGATACCATCCTCGCCGTAGTATATTACGACGTCGCGAGTGTCGGTGAAGTAGGAGACGATGCTTTCGCTTTCTCTCGATTGCTTCATATCCGCATCCCCCCAGAGCTCCTCTACGTCAGAAATGCTTCTGCCCGTAAGACTCATATTTATAAAATACTCGTCGTAGCCCTCGTAGCCATCGGGGGTGTCGGGGAGGAAATACATAGCCATATCTCCCTGTATTTCGACGGGCTCTCCCATAAGGGGCTCGTCGTCGGGAGGTATCTCTCCCACAGTCTCCTCCACGAGCTCGTCCTCGGCAGGAAGAAGTCCGTCTACCGTCTCCTCGACTATCATATTGCCCTGAAGCTCTTCGCCGATGAGCTTATCTTCTATATAGGTACAGCCTACGCTCGTGAGAGTTATACCCGCCGCAATTCCCGCAACGAGAGCGCTCTTTCCGAGCCTTTTTCTTTTCTCTATTTCACGCTCAAGGTATCTTACCTCGCTTTCGCACTTGGGGCAGGTGCCGAGACAGTCTCAAGTCGGATCGTAGCCAT
>JAZQUE010000041.1:0-5922 GCA_045631145.1 Eubacteriales bacterium | reverse complement strand
ACTATCCCGTGCTGTCTACGGGTGAGGAGACTTCCCCGATACTCGAGGTGCTCGTCAGACACGGAATCATAAGACTTTTCTACGGACATCTTCACGGGGCGCAGGAAAGCCGACTTATCAAAAAAGCGGGCGGAATAGAGCTTGAGCTGGTGTCGGCAGACTACAGAATGTTCACCCCCGTGAGAATAAAATGAAAAATTTTCGGCTATATACTTGACAAATTTTGTATTTCGTATAAAATATAGTATGAATTATAATGTATAAATATATGTGACTTTCTGAAGAATGTTTTGTCACATATAGCAGGAGGAAAAAATGAGCGTAAAAAACGTTACAACTGCTGAAAAGAATCAGGTTAAGCTTGAGCTTGTTATTGCGAAGGCTGACTTTGACCTCGCAGTAGACAAGGCATTCCGTAAGAACGCATCTAAAATAAGCGTTCCCGGCTTCAGAAAGGGTAAAGCACCCAGAGGAATTATCGAAAAGATGTATGGCAAGGGAGTATTCTATGAAGATGCTCTCAACGATATTCTTCCCGACGAGCTTGCAAAGGCGGTTGAGGAGAAGAAGCTTGACGTCGTAAGCCGTCCCGAAATCGAAGTGGGCGACATCAACGACGAGGGCGTTGAGGTTACTGCGGTTTACTACGTTAAGCCCGAGGTTACCTTGAAGGACTATAAGGGAATTGAAGCAACCAAGACCCTTAAGGCAGTTACCGACGAGGACGTTCTTCACGAGATAGAGCACGCAAGAGAAAGAGCTTCGAGAATGGTAGAGGTTGACAGAGCCGCAGAAAAGGGCGACTTTGCTACTATCGACTATCTCGGAACGGTTGACGGCGTTGCATTCGACGGCGGTAAGGATGAGGGACATAAGCTTGAGCTCGGCTCGGGCGCATTCATCCCCGGCTTCGAGGATCAGATTATCGGTCATAAGGTTGGCGACAGCTTTGACGTAAACGTAACCTTCCCCGAGGAGTATCACGCAGAGGAGCTCAAGGGCAAGGCGGCAGTATTCGCAGTTAAGCTTCATAAGCTTGAGGTCAAGGAGCTTCCCGCACTCGACGACGAGTTTGCAAAGGACGTTTCGG
Source organism: Eubacteriales bacterium (assembly GCA_045631145.1). GTDB lineage: Bacteria > Bacillota > Clostridia > Oscillospirales > SIG627 > RGIG6353. The sequence continues at coordinate 4,832 of JAZQUE010000041.1, read as the reverse complement.
AATTTGATACTCTCGATGAATATAAAGCCGACGTTAAGGCAAATATAGAAAAGAGATACGCTTCTATGGCAGACGGCGACGTTGAGACTCAGCTCAAGAACGCACTCGTTGAGAAGGTAGAGGCAGATATCCCCGAATGTATGTTTGAAAACGAAATCGAGGCTATGCTTCAGGACTATTCTTACAGAATGCAGTCGCAGGGCATCTCGATGGAAATGTATATGAAGTATACGGGTATGACCGTAGAAAATCTCAAGGAGCAGTTCAAGCCTCAGGCAGAAGCACAGGTTAAGCTTCAGCTCGCTCTTGAGAAGATAGTAGAGCTTGAAAAGATAGTTGCAAGCGACGAGGAGCTTGAAGCAGAATATCAGAAGCTCGCCGACGCGTATAAGATGGAAATCGACAAGATTCGCACCGCTATCGCTCCCGAAATGCTGAAGAAGGATATCGAGGCAAACAAGGCAATCGCTGTCGTTCGTGACAGCGCCAAGATAACCGAAAAGGCAGACGGCGAGGAGAAGCCGAAGAAGAAGGCTCCTGCGAAGAAGACTGCAGAAAAGGCAGAGGAAGGCGAAAAGAAGGCTCCCGCAAAGAAGACAACCACTGCGAAGTCCACCACCGCTAAATCTACCGCTGCAAAGACTTCTACCGCAACCAAGACTACTACTGCGAAGAAGACTACCACAAAGGCTAAGAAGGAAGAAACAGCCGAATAAACCGCAATTTTAAGGAGGAACATCAATGCCACTTGTACCTATGGTCGTAGAACAGACGGGACGCGGAGAACGCTCGTACGATATCTATTCGAGACTTTTGAACGACAGAATAATCTTTCTGGCGGACGAGGTCAACGATGCAACCGCAACGCTCGTCGTAGCCCAGCTTCTTTTCCTTGAAGCACAGGATCCCGACAAGGATATAAGCCTTTATATCAACTCACCGGGTGGTTCTATAAGCGCAGGAATGGCTATCTACGATACGATGAACTTCATCAAGTGCGACGTATCGACGATATGCATAGGAATGGCGGCAAGTATGGGAGCGTTTCTTCTTGCGGCAGGCACGAAGGGCAAGCGCGTTGCTCTTCCGTACAGCGAAATTATGATACATCAACCGCTCGGCGGAATGCAGGGACAGGCAAGTGATATTAAAATTCACGCCGACCACATCCTCCGTGTCCGTAATAATATGAACCGAATTCTCGCCGAAAAGACGGGCAAGGATATCTCTGTTATCGAGCGTGACACCGAGCGTGATAACTTTATGACGAGCGCCGAGGCTCTCGAGTACGGACTTATCGACAAGGTTATCGACAAGAGAATATAATTCAAAAAGACCGTCCGTCGTCTGACGGACGGTCTTTTATCGAGGTATAAGTATGTCAGAAAATAAGAACGTAAATAACGTGTGCTCCTTTTGCAAGAAAAGCGAAAAGGAAGCAGGCCCTCTCATTATGGGGCCCGACGGCGTGAAGATTTGCCATAACTGTGTTGAGCTTTGTAATATGATTTATAAAGAAAGCGACGAGAGCCTACCCGATAAGTCGGGGCTCAGTCTCGAAACGCTTCCACGTCCCGAAGAAATAAAGAAGACTCTCGACGAGTACGTTATCGGTCAGGACGACGCCAAGATTACTCTTTCGGTAGCCGTCTATAACCACTATAAGAGAATACTCCAGAAGGAGAGCGACGACGGAGTCGAGATACAGAAGAGTAACGTCCTTCTCCTCGGCTCGACGGGTGTAGGTAAGACCTACCTTGCGCAGACTCTTGCGAAAACGCTGAAGGTTCCCTTCGCTATCGCCGACGCTACCACTCTCACCGAGGCAGGCTACGTCGGAGAGGACGTCGAGAATATACTTCTCAGACTTATTCAGGCGGCAGATTTCGATATCGAAAGGGCAGAGAAGGGAATTATCTATATCGACGAGATTGATAAGATTTCCCGCCGAAGCGAAAATCGCTCGATAACGAGAGACGTGTCGGGAGAGGGCGTACAGCAGGCACTTCTTAAAATTCTTGAGGGCACGGTGTCGAACGTTCCTCCGCAGGGCGGAAGAAAGCATCCGAATCAGGAGTTCATACAGATTGATACAACCAATATTCTCTTTATCTGCGGCGGTGCCTTTGACGGAATGGATGAAATAATTACCTCCCGTCTCGGCAAGCAGGGAATAGGCTTCGGCGCAAGCGTTCAGACGAAGAGTGATAAAAAGAAAGAGAATATACTAAAGAAGCTTGAGGCTCACGACCTCGTTAAATACGGACTTATACCCGAAATCGTCGGAAGAATTCCGATGATAGTTACTCTCGATTCACTTGACGAGGCGGCGTTTGTGAGAATTCTCACCGAGCCGAAAAACTCTCTTGTAAAGCAGTATCAGAAGCTTTTTGAAATGGACGGCATTAAGCTTACCTTCAAGAAGGATGCAATAGAGGCTATTGCGAAGAAGGCTTGTGAGAATAACACGGGTGCAAGAGGGCTTCGCTCGATAATGGAAGGAATAATGCTCGAGTATATGTACTCGCTTCCGTCGAATAAGGACGCGAAGGAGCTCGTTATTACGAAGAGCGCTGTCGAAAAGACACGAAAAGCAATAGTGAAATAAAAAAATCGTTCGGGTAATTTACCCGAAAGATTTTTTTATTACGTAACTTTTTATTGAATATTGAAGAATGAATATTGAAGAATTTCGGTAAATTTTGCCTCGGGCAAAATTATAATTAATCGTAAATTTCGCTAAAGCGAAATTGTCCACAATTCTTCAATCTTAAATATTCGTTATTCATTCTAGAAGAGCCTTTACCGCTCTTTTCTGATTTATTTGAGTCTGTCGAATGCCTTTACTATCGAACGGTAGTGGAAACGTGCGGTGGTGTAGTTCTTGTCGTAGTAGGACTCGAAGTTGGGGTTACCTTCACCCATAAGAGTGGAAAGACAGAACTCGAAGCCCTTCCAGTCGCCGTAGAGAATACCGAAGTCGTAGATACGGTTGTCGAGTACAAGGTCGAGAACCTCCTTCGATTCATTATCGCGGAGATAACGTGTCTTGAGTGCTATTTCGTAGATGGTAGGAATAACCTTCTTATAGCTTTCTGCCGAAAGTGCTTCTATGCAGGTGCCGACGAATTCGGTGTCTTTGACTGTTTTGGGTATTGCGAGACAAGAGTGTGAACCGAGTGCCGCAGAGGTGTAGTTCTTCTGAGTTCCATCCCACTTGGGCATGGGGAGAAGTCCGTATTCGTCCTCAAAGTTACGAAGAGCCTCTCCTGTAGGAGCGCCGACATTTGTAATTGCAAATATTGCGCGCTTTGCAAAGAAGAGAGGGTTGTTTGCAGAGTCGTCGGTGGTATAATGAGCGCCGTTGGTGTTGTAGCAAAGGTCGTAAATGGTAGAAACGATGTTGTTTATCTTGTCGGTCTTGATAGCAATACTCGGAATACCCTCCTCGTCCTTTTTGACGGTGGGGTTATCAAATGCGTAGAGCCACGAGCTGATGGTAGTTCCCCACCAATGAGACTGCTCAAAACCGTAGAAGTCGCCTTCGGTAGGAGTACCTGAGCCGTCGGAGTCTACGTAGACGTCCTTTATAAGATTGTAGAAATATTCATAAGTCCAGTCGCCGCTCAAAGCCACCTCGTAGAGATTACCCATATCGTAGGCATTTGCGAGGTTTTTATTGAATATCATACAGTGGGTGCCGGTGACAGCCGATGAGTTGAAGTCGGATACTGCGAGTATTGCCTTTCCGTCGTAGGTAAGATCCTCTGTGCACGACTTTGCCCACCAAGGCTTCGAGAAGTCAACGTTTGGAATGTCGTACCAGTTGAGGAAAAGGTTCTTGAGTACAAGCTTTCCTGCGTCTGCCGCCATCTGCGAGAGTACGTCAAACTCGTCAACACCCGAAAGAACGCTCTTTGAAACCCAGTCTGCAACCTCGGTAAAGCTACCTGTATATACAACGGCAACCTCAAAGTTGAAGCGGTCCTCTACTGCTCTGTTTCTGTCGAATATTGCGTCGGTGATAAGGTTACCCTGATTTCTGTCTTCTTCGGGTACGAAAACCTCATTTGAGCTATATGCTACAAATCTGAGTTGTCTTTCTCCGAAATCATATTCTCCGAGCTCGTCGTCAACCGCTGCACGCTCCGAGAAGATGTCTCCCTCGACAACCTCTACGGGTCCGTTGTGGGGGACGTCCTTTTCCTTTTCGTTAGTTTCTTCTTCGTTACACGAAGCGAGAGTAAGAGCAAGACAGGAGAGAAGCATAAGAAGTGCTAAAAAGAGAGATAATGTCTTTTTCATATTTTTTCCTTTCTTAAAGTAATATAAATACCTTTAATTTGCAATTAATATTATAACAAATACTTCTCTGTTTTTAAATAGATAAAGGGTATAAAAATAAATGCAAAATTTTGTGATGAATACACAAAAAACTTTGTTGATAATAACTAAAACGGCTTGAAGCCGCAGCGTCAAGCCGTTTTAGTTCGCATCAAAGTCTGTTAAATGCCTTGAGAATATTTCTATAGTGGTAGTTTACCGATTTTTTCTTTTTGTCGTAGTAGGACTCGAAGTTGGGGTTTTTATTTTCCATAAGAGATGAAAGACAGAACTCGAAGCCCTTCCAATATCCGTAGAGAATACCGAAGTCGTAGATACGGTTGTCGAGTACAAGGTCGAGAACCTCCTTCGATTCATTATCGCGAAGATAACGTGTCTTGAGTGCTATTTCGTAGATGGTAGGAATAACCTTCTTATAGCTTTCTGCCGAAAGTGCTTCTATGCAGGTGCCGACGAATTCGGTGTCTTTGACTGTTTTGGGTATTGCG
>JAZQUE010000040.1:0-2475 GCA_045631145.1 Eubacteriales bacterium | reverse complement strand
ATCATATCACAGTTGAAATAGTTATATGCAAGTACCGAGCAGCCAACGGGTGCAATACCGATGGTCTGTCCTTCAATGCCGAGCTCGTCGAGACACTCTGCAACGAGGCGGTGGATAATACCGTGCGTACAGCCGGGGCAGTAGTGCATGGGTATGTCGTTGAGTGCATGGGGTTTATCGAATACTACCATCAGTTTTTACCTCCGTTCTTATTTTCTTCCTTGATTGCTTCAAGAATCTGTTCGGGTGAGGGAATCATACCGCCTGCGCGGTTGACCAGCTTCACGGGACGGCGACACTCGGTCGCAAGTCTTACGTCCTCTATCATCTGTCCCATAGAGAGCTCTACCGAGATGAAGGTATGTACCTTTTCGACCGCCTCGATAAAGGGCTTCTTCGGGAAGGGCCAGAGGGTGATAGGACGGATGAGACCGACCTTGATACCCATCTTTCTTGCCTCGTCGATAGCGTTCTTCGCAACTCTGGAAGCAATACCGAAAGCTACGATACAGATTTCTGCATCCTCCATTTCGTACTCCTCGTACATAACTTCCTTTTCTTCGATTTCGGCATATCTTTCGTATCTCTTGAAGTTAAGGGTTTCGAGCTCCTCGGGGTCAAGAGAAAGAGAGTTTGTGATGTTATGGGGGCGCTGAAGCTTTGTACCCGTAGTTGCCCAGGGCTTTTCGGGCATGGGGTTAACACTCAGGTCGAGGGAGACGGGCTCCATCATCTGACCCATAGTACCGTCGGCGAGAATCATAGAGGTCATTCTGTATTTATCTGCAAGGTCGAAGCCGTGAACGGTAAGGTCTGCCATCTCCTGAACCGATGCAGGAGCGAGAACTATCATATGGAAGTCGCCGTGAGCGCCTCCCTTGGTAGCCTGAAAATAGTCGGACTGGGAGGGCTGAATACCGCCGAGACCCGGGCCGCCTCTCTGTACGTTAACGACGAGGGAGGGGAGGTCTGCACCTGCAAGGTAGGAAAGTCCTTCGCCCTTGAGGGAAATTCCGGGGGAGGATGAGGAGGTCATAACACGAAGACCGGTTGATGCAACTCCGTAAACCATATTGATTGCCGCAATTTCGCTTTCTGCCTGTAAGAAGCAGCCGCCGATTTTGGGCATTCTCTTTGCCATATACGCCGCGATTTCAGTCTGAGGAGTAATGGGATAGCCGAAATAATGTCTGCAACCTGCAACGATTGCCGCTTCAGCTATAGCCTCATTTCCTTTCATAAGTACTTTATCTGCCATATTTTCACTACCTTTCTACTTTTCAATCTTGATAATACAGTCGGGACACATGGTAGCGCAGAAGGCGCAGCCGATACAAGCGTCCTCGTTCACCGCTTCTACGGGGTGATGACCTTTTTTGTTAATTTTGTCTGCCGCAAGCTGAAGAACCTTCTTGGGACAAGCGTCAACGCAGAGTCCGCAGCCCTTACAGTTGTCGGTTTTAAAGGTGAGTTTTGCCATTTTTTTACACTCCTTTACAGAATTTTTGCCTGTAGCTTCAGGGGAAACAGATTGTCTATTTTATCTTCAAGGGAGGGGAAAAGCTTCTCGTGCACCGTCGTCATCACGAGGGGAAGAGCAGTCCTTTCGGAAAGCTCCTTTGCTACCTTCATAGACGATAAAACGGTGTCGGGAGTGGTTTCTTCTCCGATGTTGGTATTGTTTACGATACCCGTAAAGGGTATCTTTCCCGCCCATTCAATCTCACGCATTACCTCAATCGCCGAGTCGGCGTCGGGTGTGAGGGGTCGGGCTGCGTTGAAAACGAAAAGCATTTCGTAGTCGTTTTCTTCAATTATTTTATCCTTATATCTTCCGAGCACGAGCGCGCCTCGCTCGTCTCCTCCGATATCGAGTATCGCTCTCACGTCCTTGTTGTCGGTGAGGGAGTACATCTCTTGCGGAAGGGCGGGGAGGTCTACGTTTGAGCCTGCGAAGCGGGAGGCGATAAGCTTTATACCTGCCTTTTCGAAGTCGTCGATACTGTCCTTCGTGCGAAAGTAGGGGTTGACGATATCCATATCGGCTACCACTACATTATCATACTCCTTTTTTAGCGAAAATGCAAGATTTACCGCAATATTTGTCTTTCCGCTTCCGTAGTGACCCGAAAGAAGGGTTATTCTTTTTAAGTTCATTGAGTCCTCTGAATAATGAATATTGAATATTGAAGAATGAATAATTAAGGTAAATTTTGCTGAAGCAAAATTATAATTAATTGTGAATTTGTGGGCGGCAAATTGTCCGAAATTATTAAATATTCATTATTAAATTTTCATTATAATTTGTTTCTCTGTATTTTTCCGCTTACCGTTTTGCGAAGGGAGTCCTTGAATACTACTATTCTCGGATATTTATAGGGTGCGGTGCGTGATTTGACGTAGTCCTGAATTTCCTTCTTCAAGGTTTCTGTCGCTTCAGTACCCTTGACGAGAACGATGCTCGCCTTGACTACC
>JAZQUE010000039.1:0-5793 GCA_045631145.1 Eubacteriales bacterium | reverse complement strand
AGGCGATGTTGGCGTATAGGTTTATCCTTCTTCCGTCGAGGGTTACGCTTTCCTTGCCCCTCAGGTTCTTGAGTAGCTCTCGCTTATCGGAGATATCCTTTGCTTTCTTTTTGATTTTTTCCTCTGTTTTCCCGTCGGGGTGTATGAATATTTCACCCGTACCGCCGTCGATAGCGACGAGGTCGCCCTCCTTGACGTTCAAGAGAAAGGAGTCACCTACGCCGATGACGGCAGGGACGTTCATATTGCGGGCGAGAATGGCGGTGTGTGAATTTGCCGAGCCGTGGGCGGTGATGAAGCCGAGAATCTTCTCCTTGTCAAAGAGCACCGTCTCGCTCGGCGTGAGGTCGTCGGCACAGATGACAGAGGGGGGGAGGTCGTGCGCATCTCTCTGCTCCCCCTCCTTCATACAGGCTATAAGTCTCTTTGAAACGTCGGTAACGTCGATGGCTCTCGCCTTCATATACTGGTCGTCCATCGAGGCGAACATCTCGGAAAAGTTTTCTCCCGTCAGCGTTACGGCGTATTCGGCGTTTACCCGCTGATAGCCGATAATGCTTTTCACCGAGTCGTTGAAGTCCTCGTCCTCAAGCATCATTTTATGAATTTTGAATATCTCGGCACTCACCTCGCCTACCTCACGAAGCGCCTTTTCGTATATTTCCTCAAGCTCCGCCGAGGCTTTTTCCTTCGCCCTCTCGAACCTCGCCTTTTCGCTCTCGACGTCCTCTATCTTTTCACGCCTTATCTTTTCTTCCTCGTGCTTTAAAATACGCACCCGTCCGATAGCGACTGCGGGGCAAACGCCCTTTCCGATGAACTTAAGCATCAGAGATTCTCCTCGAAGAATTTCTTTATCTCTTCAATCGCCCTCTCCTCGTCGCTGCCCGAAGCGCTCACCTCGACGGTGTCGCCGTTTTTTATCCCCATCGACATCAGCATCATAAGTCTCGTGGCGTTTACCTCTTTCGTGCCCTTTTTGATGATTATTTCACTTTCGAATTCCTTTGCCTTCTGCGAGAGCATCCCCGCAGGGCGTGCGTGAAGTCCGATTTCGTCCTTTACGGTGTATGAAAAGCTTTTCATTTTGTCTTTCTCCTTAAAACGAGTATTTCGTCTCCTGCCTTGACCTCCCGCGCCGAGAGTACCTCAAGCGAAAACTCCGACGAGTTCGTTATAACGATGGGAGTCGTAAGAGCGAATCCGCTCTTTTTTATAGCCTCGGGGTCGAAGGTGATGAGGGGAGTACCCTTCTTGACACGCTCTCCCTCCTTCACCTTCACCTTGAAGGGAGTACCTTTTAGCTTCACGGTGTCGAGCCCGACGTGAATAAGCACCTCCGCCCCCTCAACGTCGAGATTTATCGCGTGAGAGGTGTCGAATACGCTCACTATCTTACAGTCGGCGGGAGCGACGATGGTATTCCCCTTCGGCTCGAGGGCAACTCCCTCTCCGAGAACACCCGTCGAGAAGGCTTCGTCGGACACCTCTTTAAGAGGCAGGACGGTCGCATCGACAGGGGAGTGAAGCGTTATTCCGCCCTTTGACATATAGTCCTCGAGCTTCGATTTCACCACCGAGACGTGAGGACCGTAGATTACCTGAATACCCTGCCCCTTCTTTATAACGCCCGACGCTCCGCTTTTTTTGAGGAGCGCTTCGTCGGCTTTTTCGGGGTTTTTTAAGGTTACACGAAGTCTTGTGGCACAGCTGTCGAGGTCGGAAATATTATCCCTTCCGCCAAGTCCCTTTAGAATCAGGGGAGAGACGTCGTCCGCCTCGTGCTTCTTCGTGATATAGTCCTCTCTCGTGTAGAGCTTCGACTCGCCTTCTTCTTCACGACCGGGTGTCTTGAAGTCGAACTTTTTGATAAGGAAGTAGAAAACGAAATAGTATATTACGGCGTAGACGATACCGACGGCGACTATCCATATCCACCTCGTTTTCGCATTTCCCTGAAGGATGCCGAAAAGGGTGAGGTCGATAACGCCTCCCGAGAAGGTCATACCTACGCCTACCCTGAGAATATGCATCAGCATATACGAAAGACCTGCAAGAACGCAGTGCACGATATACATAAGGGGTGCGACGAAAAGGAAGGTGAATTCAAGAGGCTCGGTTATACCCGTCAGAATAGAGGTCAGCGACGCCGAGAGGAGAAGTCCTCCGACGAGCCTTCTTTTTTCGGGCTTTGCGAGTCTGTACATGGCAAGGGCGGCGGCGGGAAGTCCGAAAATCATAAAGGGGAATTTGCCCGACATAAAGCGCGTTGCCGAAACCGAAAAGACCTCGGTTGATTTCGAGGCAAGCTCGGCGAAAAAGATGTTCTGTGCGCCCTGAACGAGAGTGCCGTCAACCACTACTGCGCCTCCCAGCTCTGTTTGCCAAAAGGGCATATAGAAGACGTGGTGAAGTCCGAAGGGAATGAGGGCGCGCTCGATTATGCCGTATATCCACGTGCCGATATATCCCGAATTCAGAACGAGGTTTCCGAGCGATGCGATTCCCGCCTGTATCGGCTGCCAGATATAGAACATTAAAATTCCCACGCCGAGATAGACGAGCGCCGATACGATGGGCACGAAGCGAGTGCCACCGAAGAAGGAGAGCACCTGCGGAAGCCTTATCTTATAGAAGCGGTTATGGAGTGCGGCAACGCCGAGTCCCACTATAATACCGCCGAAAACGCCCATCTGCAGTGTCGTGATGCCGAGCACCGAGGCGGTGGTGTTTTCACCCAGCGCAGCTGCTCCGCCATTTACTCCGATAAGAGCCGAGATGGCGGTGTGCATAACGAGGAAGGCGATAGCGGCAGAGAGTGCGGCGACCTCCTTTTCACGCTTCGCCATACCGATGGCAACGCCTACGGCAAAAAGGAGAGCGAGGTTGTCGAAAACGACGCTTCCCGTCTTTGCCATAATGTCAAGGACGGTGTAGATAATACCGCCCTCGCTTATAATTCCCTCAAGTCCGTATTCCTCAAGGGTGGTGGGGTTGGTAAAGGACGAGCCTATACCGAGAAGCAGTCCCGCAACGGGAAGCAGAGCAATAGGGAGCATAAAGGAGCGCCCAACCCTTTGCAGAACCGCAAAAATTCTATCTTTCATTTTTTTACCTCCAAAGATTACTGACTATATTTTTCTATCTCAAAGGCAAAATTATACAAAAAGGGGCGGAGATTTTTCTCCGCTCCTTTTTGAGTTTAGAGTTATGAACTATGAGTTTAGAGTTATTTTATAACTTCGGTGCTTTCGGAGTAGCCTCCGTTTCTGTCGTAGGTGTAAACGTTATGGGAGTATTTTTCAATTAGCTTTTCTGCGAGCTTCTTCGTTTCTTCGTAGTCGAGGTCGCCGTATGAGGTATTGAGATGGGTATAGTAGCCCGAAAAGTCGTTTTTGCATCTGAAGTTTATTGATATCGAGATGCTCTCGTCGGGCGCGGTGTCGGGAAGTTTTTCGACGACGTATTCGCTGCTGCTCACGACGTATCTTTCCTCACGCTTTTCCTTGACGAAGGAGTAAAGCTCTTCAATATCCTTCTTCACCTCGCCGTCAACCTTTTCTACCGTCGCGCCAAACCAGTCCTTTTCTTCGCTCTCGAAGGAGAAGTCGTAGTTATACTCTGCCGTTTCGGTGTTCATATGAACGTAGACGTAGGCGTTTTCGATATTCCTGAAGCTCGGAGAGGGCTCTTTATAGATGCCGAAGGCGTCGGCAACGAAGACTATGCCGAAAAGAATACTTGCGATAAGAATGAACGCCATATGGCGACTTCTTCTAAATACGCCCGAGAAGGACTTATCGAAGAAGGCGTTCGTCAGAATGAAGGTGAAGAGAAGGGCGATAAGTCCGCCGATAACGCCCCACGAAAGCGAGCTCGTGATAGCCTCGAAGAAGGTCGAGCCGAGAAGTATCATATCGAAGGCGATAAGATACTGGAAGGGGCGCTTCATAAAGGAGAAGGTGAATGGGTAGACGGAGTTCTCGTTCTTCTTTTTGCCGTAGAGCCATATTCCGAGAAGCACTACCGCCACAGTTCCGAGCGCGAGCAGGATATAGGAGGTGAGAGTGAAGGGGAAAAGCTCCTCGCTCACACCGAAAATATAGCGTATGAAGGGTGAGGTGTAGATATAGGCGAAGGGCTTGTGCGTGAGGTAGTCCTCAAGCCTTGAATTAAAGAGCACCGAGCCCGAAGCGCTCACCGCAAGGACGGTGGCAGGTATGAAGAAGTTTATAAACGCATAGGAAACGAGGGTGGAGAAGACCGTGCCCGAGACTATCGCCGAAAGCATCGCAAGGGCGATAAAGAGGGCGAGGAATAAAAGGGCGGTCAGAGCCGTCGGTATCTGCATAACGAGCATCTCGCCGAAGGAGTAGGGGGGATACTTCGCAATCAGCGACATAAAGAAAAGTCCGAGCATCTGAGAGAGTATTATTGTGACTGCGCCGTTTATAAGGGCGGTAAGATAGTGGGCGAGGTAAATCTCACCTCTGTTTACCGATACCGAGTGATAGAAGTCGATACCGCTCTTGTCTCTCATAAAGCCCGTAAGGTTCAGAACCGAAACGAAGGCGAGAAGAAGCACCGTTATCATAAGGGTTATCGAGAAAGCACCGTCGAGCCCGAGCATTTCGTCGAAAAGGTTTAAAGTTGCCTCGTGGTATTCCTCGTAGGTCGCAAATCCCGCTTCAAGACGGTGTGCATAGCGTGATTCAAGGTCGGAGACGGGCATCGCGCCGATTACCGACATGAGAATGGTAATACCCATCATAAGTATCAGGGGAATGGAACGGTTTATCGAGTAGTTATTCTTGATGAGGGTGAATATCTTTTTCATTTTGCCTCTCCTCCTTTCACGCGGTTTACCTCAAGGGTAAATATTTCGTCGAGGGTGAGGTCAACGCACTCGGAGTAGAGGGTTTCGTTTTCTCCCGTGATAGCCTTCACCCTTTCTTTCACCTCGTCCTCCTCGAGCGCCGAAATGAAGGTCACGAGCTTACCGCTAACGCTTGGAAGGGTAGCGAAGGAGAGGAAGCCGTCGGTATTCTCAAGGGGGGATGAGAATATCATCTGATACTTGTGCCAGCCCTGCACTACGTCGTCTATGGTCTTGTGGAGCACGAGAGCACCGCCGTCGATGAGGGCGACGCTGTCGCATATCGTCTCGATGTCCGAGAGGTTATGCGAGGAGAGGACTACCGTTCTCTCTCCCTCTGCCACCGCATCGAGAATAATCTTCTTTGCGAAGTCGCGGGCTATCGGGTCGAGTCCGTCGAAGGTCTCGTCGAAGAAAAGGTATTCGGTATTCGCCGATATCGAGAGTATCACCTCTCCCTGACGCTTCATACCCTTCGAGAAGGTGGATATTTTACGGTTGGGGTCGAGGTTTATTCCGTGGCACAGTCTCTCGAACTCCTCGAAGGAGAAGCCGTCGTAGAACCTCTTGTAAAGATGTGCCATATCGGTGAGAGTGAAGTGGGGAATGAGGTACTGCTCGTCGGATACGAAGGACACCTTCGCCTTTATTTTGTCGTTTTCAAAGATGCTCTCGCCGTCGATAAAAACGTCTCCCTTATCCGCCTTGTATATTCCCGACATTATCCGAAGGAGTGTCGATTTGCCCGCGCCGTTCGTGCCGACAAGTCCAAGTACACTGCCTTTGTTTACGTTCATCGTAACGCCCGAGAGCGACATAACGCTGTTGTCGTATCTCTTGGTTACACCGTCAATTTTAATCATCGTTTTCCTCCTTGTAGATTTTCTGAGCTCTATCCTTAACGGTGACGAGGTCTA
>JAZQUE010000038.1:0-1898 GCA_045631145.1 Eubacteriales bacterium | reverse complement strand
CATTGTTTCACTTGGGTAACGCTACCCGGAATAGAATCAAGCATAGTAGAAAAAGTCGTTTGAATAGAGTCGATAATCAAGATATCGGGTGAAATTCTTTCCGCCTCCGCCATTATGACGTCAACGTTAGTTTCACAAAGCAAAAATACGTTTTCTCCTTCAACCTCAAGGCGTTCTGCTCTGAGTTTAATCTGCGTCGAAGATTCCTCTCCCGAAACGTAAAGAATTTTTTTATCCGATTCGATACTTTTGCAAATTTGAAGAAGAATTGTACTTTTTCCTATTCCGGGTTCTCCGCTCATCAGTATGACCGACCCTTTAACAATTCCTCCGCCTACTGCTCTGTCAAATTCAGATATACCCGTTTTTATTCTAACTTCCTTTTTGTCCGAAATCGCAATATCCGAAACGAGCTGAGTTTTCCCCGAAGGAATTGCTTGAGTTAAAGGCTTGTTCTTTGGAATAAGAGAAATTTCTTCCTCAAGAGAATTCCAAGCATTACACTCCTTGCACCGCCCCTGCCACTTTGAGTGAACAGTGCCGCACACCGAGCAAACGTATATTTCTTTGAAATCATTTTTTGCCATATTAATACATCCTAAATATTTATATATTCTATTATTGAGTTAGCTATTACAAACGCAAGCTGGTTTTGATATTCTTCGTCTTTTAGCTTTTCTCTTTCTTCGTCGTTCGAAATAAAGCCACATTCTACGAGAATTGAAGGACAGTTAAGTCTATCAAGCAAATATATAGAAGAATTTGCACACTTTATACTTCGATTATTATCGGGTTGTAAATATTCTTTCACGTTTCCTTGCACCAACAAAGCAACCGATTCACTATAGGAATTGTTCGGTGAATAAAACACCTGAAGTCCCTTATACTTTGCTTCGGGAAACTTATTCATATGGATACTTACAAAAATCGGAGCTTCAAAATCTTCTGTGAATTTTAGTCTGTTATATAGGTCGTCGCGTTTTTTATGTTTGGAAGAATTATTCGCAAGAAGAACGTCGTCTGTTCTTGTCATAACCACTTCAACGTCATAAAGCTCTAAAAAAGAAACAATCTTTTGGGAAATAAGTAAATTCAAGTCCTTTTCAAATATTCCGTCTTGAGTTGCACCTCCGTCCATACCTCCATGCCCTGCATCAATAACAACGGTATATCTGACAGAAGCTTCCGAGTCTGAAGCTATAGAGAGGTCACCTCTAATCAAGTTCTTTCCTATTAGAAAAAACAGAAGTGAAATTAAAAGAAAAAGAAGGACGGCAACATAAAAAGAAAAGTATTTAGTTTTATTAGCTTTTTCCATACAATACCTCCAATTCACCATATGAAAAAAGCATATAAAATATTAGTAATTATTCTTAATTTTCTCTTTTTCCTCGTTGTATTTAATTCCAATGATTGTTCTGATTCTAAAATGCTTTGAGCCTAAATAATACGCAAGTGCAGAAACAAGAATTCCCGGGAGAAGAGAAACAACGTACATAAAGGACGGTGTATTAGGTATTCCGTCAAAAACCTGCGAAAAAAGTCCGGAATACATTGACTGAGAAAAGAATACGTTTATATAGAAGAAGACGTTATAAAGGACGTCTACCGTTTTCTCTGCAAAATCTGCACCGGTTTTATAGAAAGAAAGTATCCATGACATCAAGGTCGTAAAATAAAACGGCAAAGAAGCTACCGTTATAATAAGGGCGCCGTCTGTTATTTTAATGCTTTTTTTATTGAAGCCAACTGCTCTCTTTGAGCCCGCCTCCCACATAAAGCTATAGACAAGATAAAGATAGAATAAAATAGAAACGATACTTCCTAAATATGCGTATTTACCCCCGAATGCAACCGTAAACACGATAAAAAGAACGAGAGAATATATTCCTGAAACG